>CAYRVL010000047.1:6306-20188 GCA_964427665.1 uncultured Fluviicola sp.
CGCAAAAATGAATCTCCGTTAATAAACTTAGCGATCCGATAGATCTCATTCAGATCACGTCGGGCATCCAACTTCGGATCCTGCTCAATGTCAGCAACGGTCAAACTATCACTTTTATCAGCAATATTTCCGGAAAAAACCAAAACCCGCGCTGTAAAATTCGGTGAAGGATCCATAGTAGCTCCTCGAGCATCTACATAAAAACTTTGTCCCTCCCGGTTAAAAATACGTGCATATGGTTGACGCACTTTCACCCGGATATTCCATTGACCTCCCAAGCGTTTGTAAACATCCACCAATTCAACTTCGTGCATTTTACGAATAACAGCTTCAATGGCGGTCGTATTCACGTCCTTCATGCGCTGGCCGGAATAGATCAAACGGTCGCGCTGTAAACGAACGACCAATTCTTGTTCAGTAAGGAAGGCATTTTCATCCACAACGGAAATAGCTATGGTCGGTGGCGCAGCCAGTGTTTCCTCCTGTTGCTTTCTAGCCACGAACAAGAGGACGATCACCAATACGGCGAACGCGATCCAAGCTGCTATTTTGACCTTTTTATTTTTCACAATTCTCCTTAAAAATGGCACTCAATTCCGGAACAATGCGATCGATATCTCCCGCGCCAATAGTAAGAACCACGCCTTGTTCCACTGACTTTGCCCAAGCTATTACCGACTCCGGTTCCATTAACTCTGCTTTGCTGCCGATGCGCTCCACCAACACATCACTCGTAACCCCATCGATCGGTAACTCACGAGCAGGATATATCGGCATGATGATCGCCTGGTCTAAACGCGCCAATTCCGTCACGAACCCATCGATAAAATCGCGTGTGCGCGAAAACAAATGCGGCTGAAAGATTCCGATGATCTGTTTGTCCGGATATTGCTGGCGCACCGAGCTGATCAATGCGGATATCTCTGTAGGATGATGTGCATAGTCGTCTATGTAAACCAGATCATTTTTTTTAACATGTACATCGAAACGGCGTTTTACACCTCTAAAACCAGCAAGTCCAGTCCTAATTTCCTTTTCTGAAAGTCCAAGATCTAAACAAAGTGTCCATACCGCCAAGGCGTTCTCTGCATTATGTTTTCCCGGTAATCCAAGTTCTACCGCAGGATAAAAGTCCTCCCCACATTGGATATCCATAAAGAATCCACCGTTTTCATAGCGCAAATTCTTCCCATTACTGAAGGCAAGATGCTCCTCAACACCATACGTTTTTGTGTGAAGTCCGTTTGTTTTCAATGGCAATCCATAGCGATAGACGATCAAACCACCTGTTGCGTGTTTCTGTGCATACTGATTAAATCCGTCCTGGAACGATCTTTCGTCCCCATAAATATCCAAATGATCCGGATCCATGGCCGTAATAATCGAGGCGAAAGGAGACAAGCGCAAAAAGGAACGGTCGAATTCATCGGCTTCGATCACCGAATAAACTGCTTTCGGATCCACCAATACATTCGATTGAAAATTGGTGGATATTCCACCTAAAAAAGCCGAACAAGGTACAGAAGACTGACTCATTACGTATGCCAGCATCGTAGAGGTTGTTGTTTTGCCATGTGTTCCGGCAACTCCCAAACCTTTCGAAGATTGTGTGATCAAACCCAACACTTCACTTCGTTTCAAAACTTTGTGCGCTTGTTGCACGAACAACAATTCACCCATATCCTTGGGAATGGCGGGAGTGTAAACCACCAAGGTGCTTTCTGTATCCAAATAGGCTTCCGGCAACGAACTACCTAAGTCCTCGAAATGCACCAACATGCCTTCTGCGATCAATTCATCGATCAACGGTGAAGGCGTTTTGTCGTAACCGGCAACATCGAAGCCTTTTGCGTGGAAATATCGCGCCAAGGCCGACATACCAATACCGCCAATACCGATAAAATAAAATCGTTTAATGCCTTCGAGCGTGATCATGTGCGAGCAGTTTCAAGAATCGTATTGACAATATCTTTCGTGGCATTCGGTTTAGCCATGCCCAATATAGATTGGGATAACGTCGCTTGTTCTTGGCTATCTTGCAACAAGTCAAATGCTCGGTCCAGAAGCATTGTTTTGGCCTCATTATCTTTAACCAAAATGGCGGCTTGTTGCTTCACCAATGCCATGGCATTTTTCGTTTGATGATCTTCTGAAACATTCGGGGAAGGCACCAGGATAACCGGTTTACCCACCAAGCACAATTCAGAGATCGACAAGGCCCCAGCGCGAGAAACAATCACATCCGCCACGGTATAGGCCGCATCCATTCTGCTGATGAAATCCGTCAGTACGATCGACGCACCGGAAAGCTTGGCTACTTCGTCCTTCATCTGTTCGAAATAGTATTTTCCGCACTGCCACAAGATCTGCACACCGTGTTCGCCCAATTTCTCAGCACCGAACAAAACACTTTCATTAAGCGTGCGCGCACCCAAACTTCCACCCATTACCAGGATCGTTTTCTTGTTGGGGTCTAATTGTGGGAAACATGCGAACGCATCTTCTTTTGTGAGGGACAATTGACGCAATTCCGCACGAACCGGATTTCCTGTGAAATGGATCTTCTCTTTCGGGAACACCTGTTCCAAGCCTTCATAAGCCGTACAAACTGCCGCTACTTCTTTCGCCAGCAAACGGTTTGTTTTTCCCGGAAAGGAATTCTGTTCCTGGATCACTGTCGGAATGCCTAAGCGCTGTGCCATTTTCAACGTCGGTCCACTCGCATAACCGCCAACTCCAATCACTACTTGTGGCTGAAAATTTTTGATCACACTGCGTGCCTTCATTAAACTGGACAACAGCTTGAATGGCAATAACAGATTTTTCCAAGTCAAACGTCGCTGCAACCCCATAATGGGCAACCCGACGATCTTGTACCCAGCAGCAGGCACTTTTTCCATTTCCATTTTTCCTTCTGCACCTACGAATAGGATTTCAACCTCCGGAAAACGGTTCTTTATTTCATTGGCAATGGCAATCGCCGGGAAAATATGTCCCCCGGTTCCACCACCCGAAACGATTACTTTTTTCAATGTTTTCATGCAAACGCGTTTTGTTGCAATTTCACATCCGCCTCTTCTTGACGTTGCGCGATTCCCTGCACGATCCCAATGGACACACAGGCCATGATCATTGCGGAACCACCCATCGCGAGAAAAGGCATGTTTTGTCCGGTTACCGGGAATATCCCCGTGCAGACCATCATATTTACAGCTGCCTGAGAGAGCAACAGGATGCCAATTCCCAAACAGAGATACGTTTCAAACAGATTATCGGCCCGCATAGCAATACGCATGATCCGATAGAGCAAGATCAAATAGAACAGCACCAGTATCGATGCGGATATCAAGCCAAACTCTTCCACGAAGCTTGCAAAGAAGAAATCCGCATACGCTTCCGGAATGAATTCTTTCACTTTTCCCTTTCCAATTCCTTGTCCGAAAAACCCACCGGCATAGATCGCCTGTTGCGCGTTGTTAGCTTGTAAATTTCCCGGCTCGTCGATATCCGCGCTATTCTCATAGCGATTGGTAAAACGATTCACCCAGGTTTCGTAGCGCGGAAGGATGTTCAGATCTGGCAGCGCCTTGTGCACGCCAACAACCATCATAAAGAGCAAAACACCACCGGCGACAACCGAAAATAATTTAGAAAAAGGAACCCTACCCAAAAAGAGCAATACAAAACTGATCATGAACAAAATTGCTGCCGTAGAGAAATTATCCTTTACGATCAACCCACATATAATCACTATTGGCAGCATGATCGGCAAAAAGCCTTCTTTCCAGTTGTTCATGATCTCGCGTTTCTTGTAGAGCAGACGCGACACATAAATGATGAGTGCTAGTTTGGCAAAATCCGAAGATTGAAAGGTCAAGCCCACGAACGGGATCTTCACCCAACGCCCAGCTTCATTCACTTTCGTTCCGAAGAACATGGTAAAGATCAATAGCGCAATTGCCGCATAATAGATGATCTTGGACAAACGCGAAATATACTTGGGGTCTTTCTTATGCACCCAATACATGGCAAAAATGGCCAGCACGACATAAACCAAGTGCTTGAACATGTATTTGAACGGAGAACCTCCTTCCATTTTCACCAAAATAGGCACAAAACTGTAGACCGACAGTAAGGAAAAACCAAGCAAAATGAGTGTGATCACCCAAATTACGAGGTCGCCTTTCAAGTATTTTCGGATTAACTGGATCATGAATTATGCATGTAGTTTTACGAAAGTTTCAAACGTTTCCATTTTAGTCTTCCACTCGTTACCGCTCACGGTGAACAGCAGAATGTGTTTCGCTTGCTTGACGTTTTTCAACACCTGCAAGGCATCTTCCAACGATTCTGTTGCTGTAACGAGAGGAACAGGCGCCAATACATCACCCGGTACACGGAGCTGGGGACTATCGAATTGTGCCACCCAAGTCAAAGCTTTCAGCACTTGGGGATCCACCGAAGCCAGTTCATTCACCATTTTCTCCGTACCCATCCAGAACACCGGAAAAGGAAAGGTTTGCAAGGTTGCAGAAAGTTCGTAAACTCCCGGATCGTACCAAGCAAACACATCCATGCCCCACAGCTTGCCCAAGGGACGCAGCGAACGCATTTCTGCATTGCGCAATGCCTCTTCACGAGCCTGCAAGAGCGGATTTACCCCAACTTGATGTTTTACTTGCATCGCCGAAGAATTACAAGGAACGAACTGCTGCTTTGAATTGGTTTCCGCGGTCTTCGTAGTTCTCGAACAAGTCGAAAGACGCACACGCCGGAGACAACAAGACTGTTTCGTCTTTCTTCGCCAAACGATATCCGAATGCTACCGCTTCCATGGCCGAACCAGCTTCCACGATCGTTTCTACCACTCCGGAGAAGGTATCGATGATCTTCTGATTGTCCTTACCCAAGCAAATGATCGCTTTTACTTTTTCTTTGACCAATTCGGTCAGTTCGCTGTAGTCATTTCCTTTATCCACACCCCCAACGATCCACACCGTCGGCTTGTCCATGCTTTCCAATGCAAACCACGTTGAGTTCACATTCGTCGCTTTGGAATCGTTGATAAATTCGATGCCACACACCTTCGCTACGAACTCCAAGCGGTGTTCTACGTTCACGAAATCGGACAGACTTTCGCGCACTATTTCTTTGCGAATATCCAAAATGCGACCGGCCAAACCGGAGGCTAATGAATTCTGGGCGTTGTGCTTACCCTTCAATGCTAAATCGTGAATAGACATAGTGAATTGATCGTTAAAGTTTATGATGAGTTGTTTGTTTGCTACATAAGCTCCTTTTTCGAAGGTTTTCGTCAACGAGAAAGGAAGACACTGTGCGGAAATACTACGTTTAGCCATTTCAGCCTCAATGATCGGATCATCTGCATTGTAGATGAAATAATCCGCGTTTGTTTGGTTATTCAGTATTCGGAACTTGGCATTCACGTAGAGCTGCATGTTGTACTCATAGCGATCCAAATGATCCGGTGTGATGTTGGTCAGGATAGCAATATCTGCTTTGAAATCGTTCATGTCATCCAATTGGAACGAACTCAATTCTAACACGTAAACATCCTTTTGCTCCAAGGCTACCTGCTTGGCAAAACTGTAACCTACATTTCCGGCCAAGCCCACGTTCAAACCGGCTTTCGTCAGCATGTGGTACGTGAGCATCGTCGTGGTGGTTTTCCCATTCGAACCGGTAATGCATACTTTTTTTGCCTGTGTGAAGTACCCCGCCAATTCGATCTCAGAGATCACTTTGATTCCCTTTTCGCGAATAGCTTTCATCACTGGCGCTTTTTCTGGAATTCCGGGAGATTTCACCACTAAATCCGCCTTTAAAATGCGGTCCATGGTATGCTGCTCCTGCTCCCAAGTGATCTTATACTGATCCAATTCCTCCTGAAAAGATGGCTTGATCGCTCCGAAATCGGAAACGAAGACCTTTGCTCCTTTCAGTTGAGCAAGAATCGCAGCGCCCACACCGCTTTCGCCGGCGCCCAATACGACCACTATTTTGTTTTCCAGTTGCATTAGCGTAATTTCAAGGTTACGATCGTTACTACTGCCAACAATACCGCTACGATCCAGAAGCGCGAAACGATCTTCGCTTCATGCAAGCCTTTTTTCTGATAGTGGTGATGCAATGGTGCCATCAAGAAAATGCGACGTCCTTCTCCAAAGCGTTTTTTGGTGTATTTGAAGTAACCTACCTGCATCATTACAGAAAGGTTCTCAATCAAGAAAATTCCACACAATACTGGAATCAACAATTCTTTACGGATGGAGATCGCAAATACCGCAATGATTCCACCCAAGGCCAAGGAACCGGTGTCGCCCATGAAAACCTGAGCCGGGAAACTGTTGTACCACAAGAAACCGATACACGCACCCACGAAAGCTGCGATGAAGATCACCAATTCTTCTGCGTAAGGGATGTACATCACGTCCAGATAATCTGCGAAACGGACATTTGAAGTTACATACGCCAAGATAGCTAAGGCAATTCCGGCAATCGCACTGGTACCGGTTGCTAAACCATCCAAACCATCGGTCATATTGGCTCCGTTCGAAACGGCGATCACAACGAGAATTACGAATGGAATGAACAAGACCCAACCGTAAGATTTATCTATATCACCGATCAACCAGTTGTAATTGAATTCGTTGTTCTTGATGAACGGGATCGTTGTCGTCATGTCGCGTGTCACGATCCATTTGGTTTGCACAGAATCCGGTTCCGCTCCCTTGTGTACATGCGTTACGAAAGTTTCACCGGCCTGCAATTTGTAATCGTCGCTTACACGTTTGTGAACTTGTACATCCGGATGGAAGTACATGATGGAACCAACGATGATCCCCACACCGATCTGTCCCACAACTTTGAAGCGACCTTTCAATCCTTCTTTGTTCTTTTTGAATACTTTGATGTAATCATCCAAGAAACCGATTGCACCCAACCAAATCGTTGCCAACAACATCGTGATCACATACACGTTGTGCAACTTCGCGAACAAGATCGTTGGGATCAGGATCGCAGCCAAAATGATCAAACCACCCATGGTCGGCGTTCCGGACTTTTCCAATTGTCCCGCCAAGCCCAAGTCGCGAACGGTTTCACCGATTTGCTGTTTGCGCAACAGGGCGATCAAGCGCTTTCCAAAAATGATGGAAACGATCAACGAGGTGATCAAGGCCATCGCTGCACGGAACGAGATGTAATGAAACACTCCTGCTCCGGGAAAATCTAGTTGCTCGAGGTATTGAAATAAATAAGTCAACATTATTTGCTCAGTTTAGTGAAGTACTTAACTACCAATTCAAAATCATCGAAGGGATGTTTCACCCCATTGATCTCCTGATATTTTTCATGCCCTTTTCCGGCAATCAGGATGATATCGTGTGGCTGCGCCAAGGCAACAGCTGTTTTTATTGCTTGTTCCCTATCCAGGATCGAAAGCACTTTCATGGTTTGATGGGCTTCTACTCCGGCTTCCATTTGCTCCAGAATTACTTGCGGATCTTCCGTTCGCGGATTGTCGGAAGTCAGGATCACCTTATCACTCATTTCACAAGCGATGCGTGCCATTTCCGGACGTTTTAATGCATCGCGATCTCCACCACATCCAACTACGGTGATCACCTGCTCATTTCTAGTGCGGATATTCTCAATGGTCTTCAACACGTTTATCAAGGCATCTGGTGTGTGAGCGTAATCCACGATTGCTGTGATATCCGACGTACTGCGTGTAAACTGAAAGCGTCCGTCTACTGATTCCAGTCTGCTCAAAATAGTCAGGACTTCCGTTTTATCTTCGCCCAACAATTGGGAGATCCCAAAAACCGTTGCGATATTGTAGGCATTGAAATCACCGATCAAACGCGTCCAAAGCTCGATGCCATTGATTGTTAGCAGGAGTCCGGTGAAGCTATTTTCCAAAACCTTCACATGAAAATCCGCCATTGTCTTCATGGCATACGTAGCGACCTTGGCCTTCGTGTTCTGCACCATCACCAGTCCATTTTTATCATCGGCATTCACCAGCGCAAATGCATCTTTGGACAAACCATCAAAGAATCCTTTTTTCGCATCGATGTATGCTTTGAACGTTCCGTGATAATCCAAGTGATCATGCGTGATATTCGTAAAAGCGGCGCCTTTGAATTCCAATCCGGCGATGCGATGCTGATCCACCGCATGGGAACTCACCTCCATGAAACAGTGCGAACATCCCTGTTCCACCATATCTTTCAGCAACGCGTTCAAAGCAATGGGATCCGGAGTGGTGTGCGTAGAAGGAATTGCTTCCTCTCCGATCAAATTCACGACTGTTGAGATCAATCCGGTTTTAAATCCAAGTCCGGTATACAAGCGATGTAAAAGCGTGGTGGTGGTTGTTTTTCCATTCGTTCCGGTAATTCCCACTAGCAAAATATCGCGTGACGGAAAATCGTAAAATGCATGTGCCAATTCACCCAATGCTTTTGCTCCAGACGGAACCACGATCTGCAAGACGTGTTCCGGCAGATCCATTGCACGTTCTACAACGACGGCTTCGCATCCGGCTGCCACCACTTGCGGAATAAAATCGTGGGCATCCACGCGCGTTCCTTTCACCGCAACAAACAGGGTCCCTTGCTGCGCTTTGCGTGAATCGGAAACGATGGCATGGATACGAACATCGTCCGGACCGATCCATTGATCCCAAGCAGTTGCTTGTGCTATGTCTTTTACACTTTTCATTTCAATACCAATTCTACCAATCCGCCTTTGTATGCTTGTGTGCCCGGAGGAACCGTTTGCGACACTACCTTTCCTTTTCCACGCAGATACACGTGCATTCCGAGGCGTTCGATCAAGTAAACCGCATCACGCGCCGACAAGCCAACAACATTTGGAACTGTATTCTTATTGAACTTGCGCGGCATGATCTTCACTTCATTTTCGGTAGCTTTCGTTTGTCCCCACTCCGAGTACTCGGTTAGATTATAGCGCACTTTCAAGGACTTCAACACGCGCAACAGGTCGGCATTGTTTCCATCTTTTGAAACCGGAACTTCCTCTTTGCGCTTGTTCGATTCATTGATCGCTTTGTGATACTTCAACGTATTCGAATACACCTTGTTTGCGATCGCTGAGAACACTGTCCCTGAAACAGTTGCTCCGTAGATATCTTTGCTAGGTGCCGAAACAACCACAATACATGAGTAAATGGGATCATCTGCTGGAAAATAACCTGCAAACGATGCTTGGTAGCGCTTTTCTCCTTCTTTCCCGTATTTCAAATTATCGTTTAGTACGACAGCAGTTCCTGTTTTACCTGCAATATCGAACATGGACGATTTCAATGCGCTACCCGTTCCTCGTTTGACCACTCCACGCAAACACTCCTGCATACTGCGCAATGTACTATTGGAACAGATCTGCTTGCGTAACACAACCGGTTTGTAATTCTTAACAACGACACCTGAACGGCGAATCTGCTCTACAAATTGAGGCTTCACCATCACTCCGTTATTCGCTACTGCATTGTAAAACGCCAAGGTTTGAAGCGGTGTCTGTTGCACCTCATACCCAACCGCCATCCACGCCAAGGAAATTCCCGACCAGTACTTGGAGCCCGGTGCATACATAGTTGGCGTTGGTTCTCCAGAAATATCGACACCCAATGGTTCTGCCAACCCGAAACTTTTCAAGCGATCGATAAATGCCTGCGGTTCGTTTCGATACGCATTATAGATCACACGAGCAATGACATTGGACGAAACTTCAAACGCACGCTTAATGGTGATTCTTCCATAGCCCCACTCGTTCGAATCGTGCATTTTAAGCGTATAGAAATTATACTCTCCGCTCGCATTGACCGTGTCATTCAGGGAAATTTTCCCATCTTCCAAGGCAGCCATTAATGAGGCTAACTTGAACGTAGAACCCGGAACCTCCTTGGTTCCAACGGCATGGTTGTACAATTCGTAATATTCCCCATCCTGCCCCATTTGCAAGTTGGTCATCGCACGAACGAATCCCGTTTTCACATCCATCACGATCACACTGCCGCTTTTCGCACCCTGATTTTTCAACTGGCGGTACAATTCGGAATGCGCGACCTCCTGAATGTCCATATCGAATGACGTGATCAGATCAGCTCCTTCGATTGGTTCGCGGATCATTTTTCCTGTTTTCTTCCAGCCGGAAGAGATCTTCTGTTCCACTTCCTCACCCGGTTCACCGGCAAGGACTTCATTATACGCTCCTTCCAATCCAACGCGCAATTCCTTTCCGCCATTGTTTTGGTAGTAACCCAATGTACGCTTCAACATTTCGCCATGCGGTCGTTTACGCGACATGATCTCTTCCGTATCGATCAAGCCCCCTTTGTTGCGACCCAACTTGAAAATAGGCAATTCGCGAACGCGACGACGTTGCTCGTTCGTTGCCTTTAATTTGATCGTCAAATAACGCTTACCACGAGCGCGTCCATTGCGGATGTAATTTTCGTATTCTCGTGCCGAGGTTCCCGGAAAGATCTGACTCAACCCTATGCACAGATCACTGATCTCTTTATCAAACACTTCTTGGTCAACAACCGTTGGATCCATGTGTAGATCGAAGAAAGAAACTGAGGTCAGCAGAGGTGTGAAGTTGCGATCAAGGATCTCGCCACGACGCGGATATTTTTTCACGGCACGCGTTGGTATCTTTTCCTTGGTTTCAGAGAAAAATTCGGCCTTCCCTTCTGTTTGAATCAGAAAGGTTTTGATGATCACTACGACCAGTGCCACAAAGAAGCCTAAATAAACAAGATAGGCTCTCCACATCAGATCCTTTTTCTCGTTACTCATTTTCCTTTTTTTTCACCCGAATCACTTTCGCCGGATCCGTCATTTCCTTTAATCCACGCTTTTCCAATGCCTGCACCAATCGATAGCGTGTGGTGGACTCCTCCAGCTTTGCTTTATTCTCTATATATTCCGCAGTGGTAGCGTCCACCTCGGTTTGCAGGTCATTAATATCTGTTTGTAATTGCTTGCCGTAATATCCTTTTGCCACCATCAACATGAGGAGAAATAGCACGAAAAAGATGAAAGTCAGGTTATTCAGCACAAAATCACGCGTCAAGATCTCACCATTCAGAACCTGAACCAACAAACTTTGACGCTTCATCTTTCCGGGTGCCGCAGCTGTTTTTTTGACGCGCTTTTTCTCCTGTTTGGATTGCGCACCTTTCACAGCATCCATTGGATTGCCCACCTCTACTTTATCGCGCAATTCATTTTCCATCCGGCAAGCGTTTTGCGATTCGTAATTTGGCACTACGCGCTCGTGAATTTCGAGCAATTTCCTCCTCTTTTGGTAAGATCGGTTTGCGGTTGATCTCCTCGAAAGGCTTTAAAACATTCCCGAAAAAGTCTTTCTCAATGGAACCATCCAAATTGCCACGCTTCATGTAATTTTTCACCAAACGATCTTCCAGTGAATGGTAAGACATGACCACCAAGCGACCATCCGGTTTCAGCACATCCGCAGTTTGGAGTAAAAACTTTTCCAGTACATCCATTTCCTGATTCACTTCTATGCGCAATGCTTGAAAAACCTGCGCATAGAACTTATGCTCTTTGAACTTTGGAGCCAAGGGAGCCAAGGCCTCCATCAATTCACCAGTTGTCCTGATCGTTCGTTGACCGCGAGCTTTGACGATAGCTAACGCCGCTTTGAATGGATGATCCAACTCGCCATAAGCACGAAAGATCTTCGCCAACTGCTCTTCATCATACGTAGCTACAATTTGCGCAGCAGACAAATCACCTTGCTGATTCATACGCATATCCAAGGCTTCATCTGCACGAATGGAAAAGCCCCGCTTAGCATCATCAAACTGATGTGAAGACACTCCTAGATCCGCCAAAATTCCATCCACTTTCGGTATTCCCAAGACGCGCAAGTGATTTTTCAAAAACGCGAAGTTCGCAGCAACGAAATAGAAATTCGGTGCCGACCATGCATTGGCACGCGCATCCGGATCCTGATCAAAAACGATCAGCTTTCCTTTAGCAGAAAGTTGTTTGAAAATTTCACGGGAATGTCCACCGCCACCAAACGTCACATCTACATAAACGCCATCAGGATTGATCGCCAAACCATCCAGACATTCCTGCAACATGACAGGCACGTGATATGTAGTTTCGTTATTCGTTGTCATCGCCCAAGTCACCCATTACCTCATCCGCCAAATCAGCGAAATCCGCCATGTTACCATCGATCAAATCGAAGTACTTAGACTTGTCCCAGATCTCAATCCTGTCGTTGTAAGCGATCAACATCACATCCTTGTCCAACCCCACACGTTCCATGTGCATTACCGGAATCAATACGCGACCTGCATTATCCAGGGCGATCTGCTTTGCTCCTTGATGGAACAAGCGGTAAAACATTCGGTTTTTGGGTTTGAACAAGTTCAGTTTAGCTAGTTTTGCCGACAGCTTTTCCCATTCATTCATCGGGTAAAGCGTCAAACAATCCTCAAATCCTTTGTTCAACATGAATTGCTCCTGGGCATCGGGAGAAAGTTGCTTGCGCAAACCAGCCGGAAAGAGGAATCTCCCTTTCCCGTCCAATTTCACTTCAAATTCTCCTACAAGTCCAGCCATAGCTTAAATAATGGGTAAAATTAGCGAGAATAACCCACTTTTTACCACCAAGTTACACTTTGTTAATAACTTCTAACGCACAAGACGCAACAAAGGTTACATATATGAAATCAAAAGTATTGATTTTATTGAATTTGACAAATAAAAAGATAGAGTGGTAAAAAGTGGTAACTTTTGTTTTATTGTGGAAAAAACACTCTATTGAACCTAAAAAAAATCATACTAATTCCTGATCAATATCATGCTCTTTCCTTGAAGCAATCACGACCTTTGTCCTGTAGGAAAATGTTTAACAAAAACTAAAAAGTATGTCACTGGTAAAACGAAATGAAAACGGGCTATTCCCTTCATTTGATACATTGTGGGATGATTTATTAGGTCATGATTTTTTCAAAAAGCGTTTTGAACTGGGCACAAGTATGCCGGCTGTTAACATGAAAGAAACCGACGATGAGTACCTTCTCGAAGCGGCTTTACCCGGATTAAAACGTGAAGACATTCAGGTAGATGTGGAACGTGGCGTCATGACCATTCAATCGAGTTCAAAGGCAGACAAAGAAGAAAAAGATGGAGAGCGAGTAACACGCAAAGAATATAGCTACTCGAGTTTTTCAAGGAAATTCACGATGCCTGAAAATGCCGTTGAGGAACAAATCACTGCGTCCTACGAGAATGGCATTCTGAACATTCGCATCCCCAAAAAACAAGGAGACACCAACCAATCAAAACGAAGCATTGATATACGCTGAGTTTTAGTTACACGCAGAAGCGCCGCACCTGTTCGACTATTGGACTGGAGTGGCGCTTTTTTCGTTCAGTTCGTCCAGTTCGTCCTGGAGGAAAACCTGCCAAAAATCTGGCAGTGGCGCTTGCAACTCGATCTTCATGCTCGTAAATGGATGCGTGAACTCCAATGAATGCGCATGTAGAAATAACTCCTTGACCCCTAAAACCCGTTCGAAGTAATGATTGTGATGTCGGTTTCCATGTTTTGGATCGTTGATGATCGGATGAGCGATCTTATTGGCATGTAAACGCAACTGGTGATAACGACCTGTCACGGGCTTCATCTCCACCAGACTATAGCGCTGCGTGGGATAAGGCGGAATGTCATACGCGCGTTCAAAATGTTGTAAACTTCGCACCCATGTTCGGGCTTCTTTATAATTACCACGCTCATTTTTAACCGGAGAATCTACTAAAAACGCAACTTCTGAAACATGTCCGCG
>CAYRVL010000048.1:0-20045 GCA_964427665.1 uncultured Fluviicola sp.
ACGATCCCAATCTTCCACACAATAATTACGTGCTTCAGGTTTACGATCAGGGGCTGGGTGGTGCCATCAATTTGTTAACCGGAGAATTCATTGCGCCGCAATTCATTGGTCCTTTGATTCTCAAGTATGATCCAAGCGCGGGAAATTTTTACAGCCCGGAAGATGCTGTTCATCCCGGGAAATACGTTAGTTCCAAAGGAAAACTGCTGGACGGATTGCCGGAAGATATGGAGTATTTTAAAATACAAGGTGCAGTGGGAGCCCGGATTTATGCGCCGTTTACGGATAGCATAATAGAATGGATACCGCCAATTTACAAAGCGTTGCAGCACACGGAAAACTACATGACGTTTCAAGCGCAAGACAAACGTTCTAAAAAATGGGGATTGATTGATCTTGCCGGTGATACTTTGTTGCCGTTCGCGTACGACCGTTTTTCCTATCGGGAGATGAATTTGGGTATGGGCGATTACCTTGCCTTGGAGCTCCACAGTAAAAAGAGGATCGGTTTGTATCACCCGGTTCGAAAAACAACTATTCCGGCTGTGTTTGAGAGATTCTTTGAACTGGAATTGACCGACTACAACCATAATTTATTGTTGGCAATTGCAGAGGGCAAATGTGGACTTTACCGTTGCGCTGATTTCTCTGAGATACTTCCAGCAATTTACGAGGGTATTTGGGTGAATGATCGGTTCGAATCGGAACGCATTGAGGTTCGCGTCGTAAAAAATGGGAAAACAGCGATTGTTTGGTTGGATGATGCCAGTCAGCTGAACCAATTATCACATATGTTGGAAAATGCAGTGTGGTATGATCTGGTTGTTGGAAATGAGGGCTTTTTGAAAACGGAAAGTGGTTGGATGAACGTATGGTTGTTATCAAAGGAATCGCGTTCAATCGAAAACTTGACAGATGTCTTTGTTCCCGAGGTCGAACTTACGTTGCAGGTACACGATCAAAAATTAGGAATGAAGAACAAGAAAGGAAAATGGATTCTACCCAATATTCACACGTCGTTTTTTACGTTGGATGGTAGTTTGGTTGGCTTTGAAAAGGGCATACTCACGCATTACATGTGTTCTCCTGATGAAAAATCCTGTATAAAATACACAATGTATGAATGGTAAATGGATCGGCTTTGCGCTGAGTTTGTTCGTTTTTGTTGCTCGAGGTCAGGCACCGCTTTCAACCGCATTTAAACTCAAATGGAAAACGAATATCGGTCTTACTTGTTACCGAACGAATCTGGTTTTGGATCAAGGGACTCTTTATATTGGTTCGAATGGCGATGACCGGAATGCGATCCAGGATAAACGAGACGGTGTTTTTGCACTGGACGCGCGTACCGGAAAGATCAAACATCAGTTTAAGGTTCCCTACCTCGGCGATAATGATGTAGCCGCTATCGGGGTTGCAGATAATAAATTGTTCTTTGGAACGGATAATTACGCGTTCTATTGCGTTGATCTGGTCAGCAAACAAGAGTTGTGGAAAGTTGCGACACCCTATGACGTGGAAAGTGCTCCCGCAATCACAGATTTGGATCAAGACGGAAAAATGGATGTGATCTACACGGTGGAAGGACATGGGATTTATGCGCGTTCCGGGATCGATGGTACTTTGTTGTGGCAAAAAGATTCTGTCAGTGCACACGGCGGAAATGCAGCTCCAGTTCTGGTCGATCTGAATGGGGATGGTGTGTTAGACGTTATTTCGGCCATTCGTGGACTCCCAAACAGTGACGAGATAGATGGCTTTAAAATGCTACATTACGGCGATTATCATTGGGCACTCGATGGCAGATCCGGTAAGGTGTTATGGATCGTCCCAACTGGCGCCGGAATTCACAATACACCGTTTGTTTTTAAAGAAAAGGGGCAGACACGGATTGCACTCCTCGATTGCTACGGCGAATTCAAAGTGGTGGATTCCGTGGGAACTGTGCGCGGAGTTGCCAATTTCGGGTACGGGTATTTCAACTCGCCGGTGGTAACCCACGATCAGCATGTCGTGTTGGGAAATGTTTCCGTAGATTGGCGTCCCGAGCTGATTGAAATAGAACCGGAAACAGGCATACCGTATTTGGGAGGTGCCGCAGCATCCAATTTCGTGAAAGTGGACGGTCCAATCTCCGCAACAACGATTGTCGCAGATATTTTGGGAACGGGTAAACAGCAACTGATCGGCGTTACCGAAAAAGGAATTTTATTCCTGGCAGAAACCAATGGAAAAGAGATCAAACGATACCGATTGACAAAAGGTGCCGAGGCCAGTGTCATGGTTGCAGATATCGACCGCGATGGTTACCTCGAACTCCTCATTGCCGAATTGGATGGTACCTTGTATTGTTATGCGACCAAATCAAAAGGCAAAGTTGAATTCGGCTGCTTTGGTTGCAAGTAATGACGTTTGCCAATTGATGTTGTACATGCACATCGTGTTAGCGCACCCGCACTTCTTCCGGATCTGATTTTAGAGTTTACCTGAAATCATGAGGTTTAAAGGGATGCAGATTCGTAAAATACCCTAAATGGAACAGCTCGATCACTTCATCAATTCCGCGATCAATCGATCGTTCGAATAGCCTTCGGCCTCTGCACGGTAGTTGCGTACAATGCGGTGACGTAAGATCGGTGTGGCAACAGCTTTTACGTCTTCGATATCCGGTGAGAATCTACCATTCAATGCAGCGTGACATTTCGCCCCGACGATCAGGTATTGCGAAGCACGTGGTCCAGCACCCCAAGAAATGAAATCTTTTGTGATCTGCGGTGCAAATTCACTGTCTTTTCGTGTTTTTCCTACCAAGCGAACAGCGTATTCCAAAACGTTGTCAGGAACCGGAATGCGGCGGATCAATTCTTGGTATTGAGCGATCTGTTCGCCGTTCAAAATATGCTTCAAGTTGATCTTGGTATCGGATGTGGTTGCTTTAACAATCGCCAATTCTTCGACAAAACTTGGATAATCTACCCAGATGTTAAACATGAATCGGTCTAATTGAGCTTCCGGTAGGGGATAAGTTCCTTCTTGTTCGATCGGGTTCTGTGTGGCCAAAACGAAAAACGGATGCGGCAAATCATACGTCGTACCGGCAGCAGTTACACGACGTTCTTGCATGGCTTCCAATAAAGCAGATTGTGTTTTTGGAGGCGTACGGTTGATTTCATCTGCCAAAATGATATTGCTGAACAAAGGTCCTTTGATGAATTTGAATTGACGCGAATCATCCAGAATTTCAGACCCCACGATATCGCTGGGCATCAAATCGGGAGTGAACTGAATGCGATTAAAAGATAAACCCAAGGTTTGCGCGATGGTATTGACCAAAAGCGTTTTGGCGAGGCCCGGAACACCCACGAGTAAACAATGGCCGCGTGAAAAGATCGAGATCAAAACCTGATCCACCACGTCGTCCTGACCGACGATCACTTGATGAATTTCTTGTTTAAGCGCTTTATAATCTTTAACCAGTTGTTCAATAGCAGCTACGTCTGACATATGTTTTATCGATTAATTTATGGAACCCATACATTTTGGAAATCACAATCCTTAAAGCTATCATCGATGCGGATGTAAGCCGTAGAAATACGCGATTTCGTCCAGTTCAAGATGGCTTGATTGCGTTTCTCTTCCTCTGCCAATGAGCGGAATAGCGGGTAATCATCTTTCAGGTTAGCGATGTGTGGTTGTGTGCGTTCTGTTAAGCGTACGATGCGAATTCCTTGTTTGCGTTCCATGAAATCGAAATACAGATCGGGCTGTGTCACTTCGTTCATTCCCATGGCATCGGTTAAACGGAACATCATCGGATCCACCTGATTGATGTCTTCAATACTCCAGCGTTGTTCTCCTGTGATCGGATTCAGGATCGTCCCGTTGTTCTCTTTCGTTCCCGGGTCGTTGGAATAGCGTTTTACAGCTTCTTCCCACGTGATCTTATTTGCCTTCAGGTCATCGTAACATTGCTGCAAACGAATCGCAGCAGCATCTAAAGAATCTAGTGAGAACTCAGGGATCACCAAAATATGATTGACGATATAGTCGTCTCCTTTGCGATCCAACATCTGCATGATGTGGTAGCCGTATTCTGTTTCAAAAATATCGGAAATATCACCTGCTTTTAAACTATACGCTGTTTCCTCAAATGCCTTCACCATCATGCCGCGTGTCCCTTCGATGCGACCTCCTTTTGCTGCACTTCCCGGATCATCCGAAATGCGCACAGCTTCTGCAGTGAACGATCGTTTTCCGGCCAGGATCATCTTGCGCGCATCTTCTAATTCTTTGTATGCACGCTCCTTATCTGCTTTGGTGATGGTTGGGAAAATAGCGATCTGCTGGAATCTCAATTGCGAATTAATGAACGGCAAACTGTCTTTTGGGATCTTTTTGAAAAACTCTTCCACTTCACGAGGTGAGACGGATATGTTCCCAACGATACCGCGCTCTACTTCCTGTCCTTGTAGACGCTTTTTGATCGTCGCACGAAATTCTTCCTTGATCTGTGACTTTGATTTTCCATAGAAAGACTCGATCGTGATAGGATTTCCTTTTTCGTCCTTCGCATCTTTCATTTGCGCTTCGATGGCACGCAAACGGTTTTCCATTTCCGCATCTACTTGTTCGTCTGAGATCTGCACGGAGTCCAACTCAGCTTGATTCACCAACAAGAACTGATACATTAGATTTTCCAGGATCTGGCATTCCGCATTCGCCGGTAAAGGCTCGCCGCTTTGCTTCATCAACTGTTTTTGCCCTTCGATCTCAGATAGGAGAATGATATTATCCCCAACTTGAGCAACCACTTTATCGATCACCTTGGATTGTCCGAAAGACGTCCAGGTAATGAACAAGCTACAAAAAAGCAAAAAGGCAGTAATTCGCATAAAGCACTGAAATGATTAAGTCGCTAATTTCGGTTTTTGTTTCGACATGGAAGCAAGAACGCGCTAGTTTTTAGTTTATTTTATGAGGGGTTCACATAAAAAAAGCCGGAATGGATCCGGCTTCTTATTTTACATGTATCTTTTATTTCCCAAGGGAATACAGCACTTCTTTGTTCACTACGATCGGATGTTTTTTGGCCAATTCTTCCAACCACATTTTTTCCAAGTAGTTCTGATAGTCTGAAGTTGCAGCACCTTTTGCCTCTGAAAGTTGTTTCGGTGCAGGAGCTAAGATCTCTTCTACTTTCACGATGTATACTTTGTTTTCAAAGGTGTACGCTGGGTTAACGCCCATTTTCAGGTCGCGACCTTTTAAGAATGGTGTTGACTCTACTTCAAATTTCGACGTGCGTACTTTCAAGTTCAACTCAGATTCTTTGTTCACTTTCGCGATCACTGTTTTTGAGGAAATGGTATCGCTCTTCAACAAAGTGGCTACCTGCTTGGCTACGTTGTCGTTCAAACACTCATACACATAGGCGTTGTAGCGTTTACCCCACGTATATTTGTCATTATTTGCAGCAAAGAATTCTTTCAAACCGCTCGTGTCCTTGATCGCCTTGTTCCACACCTTGTCTGTCATGATCTCATACAACAAGATCCCGTCGTGGTATTCTTGCATCAAGGCTTTGAATTCCGGGTACTTCGTCTCTAATTGACGTTCTTCGTAACCCAAGATCTCGGCTTTTTGCCAGTTTGCGTATTGTTTTTCAACCAAGCTCTTGTTATCCATGCGTTTTACACCACGGAAATTCTTTGACAAATATGCAGCGAACTGTTTTTGCGTGTATTTCTGGCTTCCTAAAGTGAACATGACTTTGTCGGACTTCAAGTTGTCAGCATTCCATTTGCCTTTGAAATAATTCGTGTCGATATTTTGAACGAACCACTTGCTCGTTTTCGCATACGAATCTTTAAATCCGTATGAGCTTTTCAACTTTACAATGAACGATTGCTGTGTAATATTTGCACGTTCGTCTTTGTTTACTTTGGCTTGGATCTCTTTTTTCAGTTCATCGAAACTGCGCAAAGGTGTCCAAGACAAACGCTTGATGATGTGGAAGCCGTATTCTGTTTTGATCGGCTTTGAGATCTCATTATCTGTTTTTAGCGCAAACGCAGCCTCCTCGAACTCAGGAACCATACGTGTTGTTGTACCTGTACCAAACAATGGCAATTCACCTCCTTTTTCAGCTGTTTGGGCATCGTCTGAAAACTCGCTCGCCAGTGTTGCGAAAGATTCACCATTTTGCAATTTTTCGTAGATCTCGTTGATCTTTTTCTCTGCACTGACAACTTCTTCAGCAGTAGCATCCTTACCGGTTGCGATCATGATGTGTGCAGCTTTCATGGTTCCACGAGCCGGACGTTGATCAACGACTTTTAAAATATGGTAACCAAAACGGGTACGTACCGGATTCGAAATTTTACCAACCGGCGTGTTATACGCGGCATCTTCAAATTGGTAAACCATTTGGAACGCTGTGAAGTAACCCAGATCGCCTCCGTTTCGTTGCGCAGATGGATCTTCTGAACCTCCTTTCGAACGAGCAATTGTTGCGAAATCTTCGCCTGCCTCGATGCGTTTTTTGATAGCCAAAATTCGGTTGTACGCCTTTAAAGTGTCTTCAGGAGAAGCATTTTCGTCTACTTTGATCAAAATATGCGAAGCACGAACCTCCGTTTTCATGCGGTCGTATGCTTGCTTTACCAAGGCCTTATTCTGTGTAGAATCGATCAAGTAAGGTTGTGCCAGTTGCTTGCGGTATCCTTCCAATTCCTTTTTCAATTTTGGAATGGTATCGTAACCCAAAGCTTCTGCTTCTGCCACTTTCAATTTGAATTTCTTGAAAAGCTCCATGTACTCGTCCAATGATTGCTGGTCGTACTTTGGACTGTTGTTGTTTTTCAAATAAATCTGCAGGAATTCCGATTTGCTAACCTTCTTTCCGTCGATCTCCAGTACTGTGTCGTCTTTTTGAGCGCTAACTTGCAGCGATAAAAGCACTCCAAGTGCCAGAATTAATCTTTTTTTCATGTGGTGCAGTTGTTTTTTTAGTTCAAACCGAGAACCCAAATTTAACATATTGTTTTATTGTGCATGCGGCTTCCGGTTAATTCACGTTATTTTAATTCGTTTTAACAGATGCAAGAAACGAAAAAAGGTTGCCACGGTATTTTATCCGGACAACCTTTTAACAAGAATTTACAATTATTTCAAACTATAATTTGGAGCCTCACGTGTAATAGTTACGTCATGCGGGTGCGATTCGCGCATACCTGCTGATGTGATGCGAACGAAGGTTGCGCCCTTTAGTTTATCAATTGAACCTGCGCCGCAATATCCCATTCCGGCACGTAATCCGCCAATGATTTGGTAAACAACCTCAAACAAGTGTCCTTTGTAAGGCACGCGTCCAGAAATTCCCTCCGGAACTAATTTCTTCACATCATCTTCGGCATCTTGGAAGTAACGATCTTTCGAACCTTTCTGCATGGCTTCCAATGACCCCATTCCGCGGTACGATTTGAATTTTCGTCCTTCGTAAATGATCGTTTCACCCGGAGACTCTTCTGTACCGGCGAACATCGAACCGATCATGATGATGTCTGCGCCCGCTGCAATCGCTTTCACGATATCTCCCGTGTAGCGAATTCCTCCATCAGCAATCACCGGAACACCGGTTCCTTCTAAGGCCAAGGCTACATCATTTACAGCTGTTAATTGCGGAACACCTACTCCGGCAATGACACGTGTCGTACAAATAGATCCAGGACCGATCCCGACTTTAACAGCATCCGCACCTGCTTCTACCAAATATTTCGCGGCCTCAGCTGTGGCGATATTTCCAACTACCACATCCAAATTTGGAAACAATTGTTTGACCTCTTTTAGTTTGGTGACAACTCCTTCCGTGTGTCCGTGTGCGGTATCGATCACTACGGCGTCCACTCCGGCTTCTGCCAACGCTTTTACCCGATCGATCGTATCGAAAGTAACTCCCACAGCGGCTGCTACGCGCAAGCGACCGTATTGATCTTTACAACTGTTTGGATGTGTTTTAACTTTAATGATATCGCGGTAGGTGATCAAACCGATCAAACGATTTTGAGCATCAACTACCGGTAATTTTTCAATTTTGTTTTCTTGCAAGATCTCCTCAGCAGTTGCCAAGCTGGTTCCGTCTTTGGTAATCACCAAGTTTTCGCTGGTCATGACTTCGCGAACCGGACGGTTGTGGTTCTTTTCAAAACGCAAGTCGCGATTGGTTACAATTCCTTTCAGAACTCGGTTTTCATCTACCACTGGAATACCTCCGATCTTGAACTCAGACATCAATTTCAAGGCATCTCCTACCAAGGCATCTTCGGATAAAGTGACCGGATCCAAGATCATTCCGCTTTCCGAACGTTTTACTTTGCGTACTTCCAAAGCTTGCTCCTCGATAGTCATGTTCTTGTGGATCACGCCAATACCTCCTTGCTGTGCCAACGCGATCGCCAAGTTGGATTCCGTTACAGTATCCATCGCTGCCGACACGATAGGCGTGTTGACTTCGATGTTACGGCTAAACTTACTTTTCAATTGCACATCGCGTGGAAGAACTTGAGAAAAAGCTGGGACTAAGAGTACGTCGTCGTATGTGAGACCTTCTCTGACTGTGTTGAGATTGGACAGTGCCATGTGTGAACCTATTTTTGCAATAAATTCTCGCAAAAGTAACGCTTTTCGGTGAGTTTCAAATCGTTTTAGTTCATTTTTTTGAGTTAAAATATGGTTATTTGGCAAGCCGGAACCTAAAAGTTTGTTAAATTGACCAATGTCATGAATAATTGCGGGCATTTTTCGTAATCTTGTGTATGATGTTTGGAAGACTATGTATCGGTTTCCTGCTGACATTGTTGGCTTCGGGAAGTGTTTTTGGACAAGATGATGAGCGCTTGATCCAGTTATCGGGTGTGGTAGTTTCGGCGGATAGCTTGAATGAAATGCCCTACGCAACTGTTTTTGATAAGACCGTAAGACGCGGTACCATTGCCGACATGTACGGATTTTTTTCCATGGTAGTGCAACCGGGAGATACGATCTTGTTCAAATATTATGGGCACAAACCATCTTCTTTTATTGTGCCGGATACGTTGAAAGAGGACCGCTATTCGATCATTCACATGATGGAGATCGATACCTTGCAGTTACAAGAAGTGGTCATTTATCCGTGGCCGTCCAAAGAAGCATTTGCGCAGGCGTTCGTAGAAATGAATCCTTACGAGGATGCGATGCTGCGTGCTCAACGATTACTGTCCGGGCAAAGTTTAGCGAATATGGCGAGTGGGGTTTCCAGCGATGCGTCTATTTCCTATGGTAACGTGATGACCCAACAAAATACGCGGTTGTACACCATGGGGCAATCGCCGGTGAACAACTTGATGAATCCGTTTGCCTGGGCAACCTTCCTGCAAAAATGGCGCAACGGAGAATTGCAACGCCAGTAATTATTCGTTCAACGCTTTCTTATAACGCGCCAAACAACGTTCACGCGCAAATTTGTGCTCAATGATCGGTTTTGGGTAAGCTGCTGTGCCGTATTCAGGAACCCATTTGCGCACATATTTCAAATCGGGATCGAATTTTTCCAATTGATTTGTTGGATTGAAAATACGGAAATAGGGTGCTGCATCGCAACCGGATCCGGAAGCCCATTGCCAACCTCCCACATTGCTTGCCAATTCGAAATCCAGGAGTTTCTCCGCGAAATAGCGTTCACCCAAGCGCCAATCCAATAATAAATGTTTGGTTAGAAAACTGGCTACGACCATGCGTACGCGGTTGTGCATGTGTCCGGTCGCATTCAATTCGCGCATACCGGCATCTACTAGTGGGTATCCGGTTTTTCCTGCACACCAAGCAGTAAAGTGTTCTTCGTTCTTTTCCCATTCGATCCGGTCGTAGGCAGGTTTGATGGCTTTTTGTGCCGAATCAGGAAACACGTACAAGATCATTTGATAGAAATCGCGCCAGATCAATTCATTCAGGTAGGTCTCGTTCGTGCGAATGGCCTGACGCGCGAGTTCACGAATGGAGATGGTTCCAAAGCGCAGGTGAACACTCAATTTACTGGTTCCGTTGATCGCCGGAAAATTTCGGGTATCCGCATAGCGCTTCAGCAATTCGTCGTTCGCGGTCTCTGGTGGAAAATCGTTTAGTTCCTCCATGGAAAATCCGAGGTCTTCCAAACTGGGGATCGCATGTTTTTCGTTAGTTGCCGCTAAATTTTCCGTGTATCGCTCAACGGGGTAAGAAGATAAGTAGAAATCATTCAGTTTATTTTTCCACTTGCGCATGTATGGGGTAAAAACGGTATAAGGGGTTCCATCGTCTTTGGCGACTTCCAATTTTTCAAAGATCACGTGGTCTTTTGCACCGACAAAATCGCAATTCAAGGCACGCAATTGTTCTGCAATGTATTGGTCGCGTTCTTGCGCGTATGGTTCGTAATCCCGGTTCGTTATCACTACCTCGTACTTGTTTTCGTGTACCAATTTTGGAATGATATCCTTAGGATTGCCAACCAATACCTGGAGTGAGGAACCTAAACGGCGGTAAGATGCATCCAATTTAACGATAGCTTCATGGATGAACCGAACGCGTTGGTCGTTGCGGGGTAAGCGATCCAGTATCGTTGTGTCAAAGATGAAGATCGGTTGTACGCTCTTTCCGTTTTTCAGCGCTTTGAACAGTCCGGCATTGTCGTTCATTCTCAAATCTCTTCGGTGCCAAAACAACGTTTTCATGGGGTTAATCGGGTTAATTCGGAATTGGGTTTTGCATAGGACAAGCGCTCCAGAAATGTTCCGGAATAATACGAATCTAATCCGCCTACAGCAGCGAGATTCAATTTTTCCAGATCCAGGAAACCACTGTCCGTGAAACTGTTCTCCGGTAAAAACACGTGCTTTACTAATCCAACCAACAGATGCGTTCCATTGAACAATTGGTGCGTTTCATGCAGTTCTAATCCGATCTGGATGGGTGATCCTGTAACGAACGGGGCTTCAAAGTCTGCTCTGAAAACAGGAGTGAGTCCGCACTGGTCAAATTCACTTTCGTGGCGTTCGTAACGGGCTGAAGCCTGATGCGCGCTGAGGTGCATGTGCGTGCTAACCGCATTGATCGTATAAACACCGCTTTCCAATATATTCTCGTAGGTATGTTTTTCTACTGTAGTTGGACGGTGGATCAAACCGATAGAAGCCGGATCTGCGCCCAAATGAAAGACAGAACTGAATGGAGCGCAGTTCAATTGGCCTGCTTTGTTTTTTGTTCCCACCAAATGCAGGGACTTATACCCGGTGAGGGCGTTGAATAAATGCGTGCGTTCTCTGCCGCTGAGCGTATCTGGAGTAATGGCTAACATGCACATGTAACAAGTGTCGGAGCCAAAAAGTTCTTAGAAAAACAAGTGGATCACCCCCATGATAGTTACTACCACTCCGACGATCGTACCGATCAGTGTCATGCGGGTGGATTTGCGTAAATACAACAAGGAGCAGAAAATGACGGAAAACACCCCGATGATCACACACAACATACTCAGTGTGTTTCGGGTATTTTCCAGGTCTTGACGCAAGGAAATCGTGTATTCATTTGCTTGCAAGTTGCTACTTTCCAAATTGTCTAAAAAGGGAACGACGCCAAATTGATTGTAGCTGGCCAAGAGCAAGCCAATCATAGAGATAACGAAACCGATTGCAGATAATGTGCGCATGTGCTGTAACTGCTACAAATGTAACAAAAGAAACAATACGCTACTTGCCGTCAAACTCTACACCGTTGCGTGGGGTTTCCCAAAGCCGGATTGTAAGTTGCAAATGCTCCGGAATGTGTGGTCGCAGGATGTTCCAGGAAACTTGCGCGATATTTTCAGCAGAGGGATTGATGTTTTCAAATTCCGGACAGTCCAGATTGAGGTTGCGGTGGTCAAATCGTTCTAGGATCTCATTTTTTACCAACTCGCTTAGATCTTTCATGTCCATCACATAACCGGTGTGCGGATCTACCGGACCGTCCAATACTACTTCAATGCGGTAATTATGTCCGTGGTAGTTAACGTTGTTACACTTTCCAAAAATGCGTTCGTTCGTTGCATCATCCCAGGACGGATTGTGCAAGCGGTGCGCGGCATTAAAATTTTCAACGCGAATGATCTTCATTGTTTAAAGCTCGTTTAAGGGCTGGCAACGATTCCCGAAAGATGATCTGTAACCACGCCGTATATGCATTAGGGTTGTTCTTCAAGTCGTTTTCTAACCATTCCAATGTGACCCATTTGGTGTCCATTACTTCTTCCGGATTAGGAAGTGGATGCGCTTCACAAAAACCAACAAACACATGGTCGAACTCGTGTTCCGTCAATTCGTTGTCAAGAACCTCCTTGTAAATGAAGGAAAAAACCGGTGCTAATTTACAGCTAAATCCCATTTCTTCCTGCAAGCGACGGATGGCAGCGTCTGAATTGCTTTCGCCTTTGCGCTGGTGAGAACAGCAGGTGTTTGTCCACAATCCTCCGGAATGGTATTTAGTCAGTGCTCGTTGTTGCAAGAGCAATTCGTTTTTGTTGTTGAATACAAAAACAGAAAAGGCCCTGTGTAGGAGTCCTTTTCGATGCGCCTCCATTTTTTCCATGAGGCCAATTTCCTGATCGTGTTCGTTTACGAGTATGACGTGTTCCAAATGCTAGATGAGGTTTAAATTGTGACGTACATACGAAGTTAGGAACAAACGATATTTTTTATTGTCCGGAATGCGGATGCGTTCGTTCAATATGTGTTGTGGTTCCGTTCCCTGGATCTTTCGGAACAGTTTATAATAGTAAATGTAGGCCATGTAGACCCCAAAACGGGCGTCTTTTGGAAGTTGTTTGATCCCCATGTAACCCGCATGAAAATCTTTTTCAATATCAGCCTCGATCTCTTTTTTTACCGTTGCGTTGAATTCTGTAAGGTTCACACCGGGGAAATACGTGCGACCCAGTTCGTGGAAATCTGCACGCAAGTCACGTAAGAAATTGATCTTTTGGAACGCCGAACCCAATTTCATGGCCGGCTCTTTTAAGCGCTCGTAGCTGGCTTCATCACCGCGAACGAACACCTTCAGACACATCAATCCAACCACTTCCGCAGAACCAAGGATGTATTGTTCGTATTTCGATTGGTCGTATGCTTTTTTATCCAGGTCCATTTCCATCGAGTGTAGAAACGTATCGATCAATTCGATAGGAATCTGATATTTGTTCACCGCCCATTGAAAACTATTTAAAATAGGATTCAAAGAGATCTTTTTCTCGATGGCTTCATACGTTTGCTTGGTAAAATCCTTCAATAGGTCAGCTTTGTCGAATTCATGGAAAGAATCCACGATCTCGTCGGCGAAACGAACGAATCCATAAATGGCGTAAATAGGCTTGTGCAAGTCTTTTGCCAAGAAGGAAATGCCTAATGAAAAGGAGGTACTGTACCTTTTGGTGGTCAGTTCGCTCATTTCATGACTGATGTTATCGAATAATCGTTTCATAGCTCGTTATGGTATAGATGTCACTGGTTCTTTGAAAATGTCGCTAGCAATTTGTTCGCTACCACTTCTCCGGAAATAATGGATGGAGGTACGCCCGGACCGGGAACAGTGAGCTGTCCCGTGTACAACAAGTTATCTAGGTTTTTGTTCTTGATCTTTGGTTTTAAAAAGGCCGTTTGCATCAAGGTGTTGGCCAAACCATAGGCATTTCCTTTGAAAGCGTGGTAATCCTTCTTGAAGTCGTCGATGCAGAAACTGCGTTTGTAGACGATGTGTTCGCGGATAGATGAACCGGTATGCTTTTCAATGCGGTCTACCAAGATCTCGAAATATTTCTCGCGCATTTCTTCGGAATCCTTTAGATCCGGCGCGATTGGAATGAGGAAAAACAAGTTCTCATGTCCTTCCGGAGCCACTGTAGGGTCTGTTTTAGAGGGACAGCTCACATAGAATAAAGGATCGCTTGGCCACTTAGGATCAGTGTAGATCTCTTCTGCATGTGGAGCAAATGGTTTGTCGAAAAACAAGTTGTGATGCAACAAACCATCTACTTTCTTGTTCAATCCTACGTAGAATAACAAGGAAGACGGTGCCATGACGCGTTTGTCCCAATATTTGTCTGAGTAATTTGCTTTTTCTTGTAATAACTTTTCTGTGTGGCGATAATCGGCACCTGACACGAAATAGTCTGCTTCGATCTTTTCCGTTCCACAATAGGCGGCAGTGATCTCTTTTCCGCTGGTTTCAAATCGTGTCACTTCCTTACTGGTATGGATCACAACCCCTTGTTCTTTCGCGATTTGCTCAAATGCTTTGATGAACTCGAACATGCCTTTTTGCGGATACCACGTTCCCAATTGCATGTCGGCGTAGTTCATCAACGAGTACAAAGCCGGCGTATCTTTTGGAGTTGCACCTAAAAATAGGATCGGAAATTCCAACAAAGACAGGATCTTTGGGTCGGAGAAATAACCGCGAATGAATTTTGCAAAGGACGAAAGCAGATGCATTTTTACCAGTCCGCCCAGCACGCGGCGATCGGCAAATTCCATGATCGACAAGCTAGGTTTGTGGACCAGATCGCCCATTCCGACTTCGTATTTATACTTGGCATCCTTCAAAAAGCTGCGCAATTTTTCTGCACTTCCTTTTTCGCGACTTTCGAACCAGGCTTCCAGTTCATGCATGTCGGCAGGAATGTCATCTTGTGATCCGTCCTCCCAAAAAATGCGGTAAGACGGGTCCAAACGCACTAAGTCGTAAAAATCCGCACTGGTGTGTCCGAATTGCTGGTAGAACTTTTCAAAAACTTCCGGCATCCAGTACCAACTAGGACCCATGTCGAAAACAAAACCATTTTCGGTAGAGAACTGTCGGGCTCTTCCTCCGATCGTTTCATTTTTTTCGTAAATGTGAACTTCGTGTCCCGCTTTTGCAAGGAAAGAGGCACAAGATAGACCGGCAATACCGGATCCGAGTACGGCTATTTTTTTTCGGTGATTCATTTAGTTTGAAAGATACGCATAATCAGGTAACAACTCCATCAATTTTTTACGAGCGATGAAAATTCTGCTCTTAACGGTTCCGATCGGAATGTTCAATTCGTCGGCGATCTCTTTGTATTTGAAACCTTGGTGGTGCATTTCGAAGGGACGTTTGTACTCGTCGTTCAGGCGACCAATGTGTGCGTTCAATTCTTTACCCAACAAGTAGTCGTTGGTGAAATTGGTTTGATCACCGGCGTTTGACAACAAGTGAAGGTCTTTCGAATGATCGAAGATCGTTCCGGACTTTACCTTGCGGCGATACTGATTGATGAAAATGTTCCGCATGATCGTAAATACCCATGCTTTGAAATTGGTTTGTGGAGTGTAGTAATCCCGATAGGAAATTGCTTTGAGCATGGTTTCCTGTGTGAGATCCTTTGCATCTTCCTCATTTCGCGTAAAGGTCATGGCAAATGACTTTAAGTAAGTTTCCAAGCGAATGAGTGCATCATTAAATTCTAGCGTCGACATATGTAATAGTGTTTAACAATGAATAAAAAACATTAAACAAAACTGTTCAACAAAGCAATGAAAAGATTAAACAAAAACAAAATTTTCAAACGAGAAAATTTGTTAATTTTTTGATTAACGCGCTGAACAGCCTATATACGCTGGAAATAAAGAATTAGATTTTTTCCGAAAGTTCCTGGATATTGTGGAACGTTTCGATGCCAGAAGGAATAATTTCCTGATTTTGTTTGATCTGATAACCGGAAACGAGGATCTTGGCGTTCGTTTCTTGACGCAATTTTTCAAAATAGTGCTTCAAATAGGCACTGTCGACTGCAGTCAACCACGATGAAATGATGTGCGTTGGTTTCACAAACTCGATGCTTTTTAACAAAGAGTCGTAAGGAAGGGCCTGACCTAAGTAAACGGTCGTTTTTCCCAATTTTCGCAAATGGTAGTGGAAGAACAATAAACTTAATTCGTGCCATTCGTGCTCGGCCAAATACAATAAAATGCGTTCTTCGGAAGGTTCAGGTATTGGCAGTGCATCGATTTCGGCAATGATGCGCTGACGGATCAGATTCGAAATGAAATGCTCTTGAGCCGGATTGATCGTTCCAACGATCCACATCACTCCGATGCGCTCCAGAAATGGGATCAGGTATTTATCGTAGACTTGTTGAATGCCAAATTGTTCGGTTAGATGGTGGATCAAACTGCGGAATGCCGATTCGTCCATTTGGATCAAAGCAACGATCAGCTGGTCAATGGCGCTATCTTGTTCATCCGGTGAGGATAAATCTTTCACGCGTTCGCTGATTTCTTTTTCCGACATTTCAGCAATCCGGGAAATCTTGATGCCGTGTCTGTTTAACAAAGACACGTTTAGTAGCAATAATAATTCTTCGTCTGAATACGATCTGATCTGTGTTTCAGTGCGTTCTGGTCGCAAGATCCCATACCGCTTCTCCCACATACGGATTGTATGCGCTTTTATGCCGGTAAGTAATTCCAGATCTTTGATTTTGTACACTGCCATGGTCGAAGAACAAATCGTTACTCAAAATGTTTGCACGACTTGTAAAATAAAACTGTCTGCAAATATGATAAAAAAAGTATATTTGCAGCAATTGGCCTTTTTGAATTGATTCAAGTGGGTTGATTATCAAGCAAATAAAATGGTTATGAAATACTTACCTCTATTTTTGTTCCTGATGGCCGGGGTGCTGTTTACAGGCTGTGGTGATAACACAGAGGGAACTGAGCTGACAGACGAAGAGTTGTACGAATTCCAAGGATTCAACATGACGCCATATGACATCCCGGTGATGATCATGTTGCCGGATGAAACCGCAAATATCGGTGCCTCTACCAAACCGGAAGTGATTCACGTAGAAGACGATTTCAAATGGGAATTGCATGTTGGGCCAAATTTCCACATGGTGATCGATGATTGGGGATCTGACCGCAAAATGGTTGAAGACGAAAAGAAACGTTTGGCCGGATTGAATTTTTACAACATCAATTATTTGGTCGATGAGCCTGATTTTATCATGTATGAACAAACCCTCAAGGTGGATGGTAAAAAAGGTGTTTCTAAAAAAGTAGGTGTAGAGCACAAAACCTTCCACGTTTACGGACAGAAAGTGATAAACGATATTACTTACGTATTCCGCAGTCGCGATGAAGGTTACGAAAAAGTGATCATCGACCTGATGGCCAAATCTATCAAATCGGTGAAACCAATCGGAGCGAAGTAAGAAGCTATATAAACGAAAAAACCGGAGCATGTCTCCGGTTTTTTTATGTCTGTACTTGTTACGACTTGTCTTTCATGACCATGCGGATCGTTTGGCGTGTGCGTTGCTCCAACAGGATCTCTTTGCCCGTTGTAACGCGGTCGATCGTTGCTCGATCGTAATGACGGATCGTTACCAATTCCAAGCCTTCGTTGTAGCGCACTTCGTACTGGTCTTTGAATTTCTCCAACAGACTCATCGGTTCCGTTTTGCTGCGATCGAATAAGATCGAAAAGCTCAACGCTGAATTTTGCATCAAATTGATCTTGACGCCGTGGTATGCCAACTGGTTGAAAATGTCACCCAGATTTTCTTCTACAATGAACGAGAAGTCTTTAGGCGTAAACGACATCAATACCTGATCCATTTTGAAAATAAAGGAAGGCACCAAATGATCGTATGCGCCGGAAGATTGAATTTCCGTTCCCGCTGCATGCGGATCGATAAATGATTTTACAAACAGCGGAATACCTTTGTTTTGCAGCGGCTTGATCGTTTTGGGGTGAATGACAGTTGCTCCGTAATACGCCAATTCGATGGCTTCTTTGAAAGAGATCTTCTGCAATTTCACGGTATCGTCAAACCATTTCGGATCGGCATTCAACATTCCCGGTACGTCTTTCCAGATCGTGACATCTTTCGCATTGCTGCAGAAAGCCAGGATTCCGGCTGTGAAATCCGAACCTTCTCTGCCTAAAGTTGTGGTGAATCCTTCAGAAGTGTGACCGATGAATCCTTGTGTGATCGCGATACGCTTTGTTTTCAATTCCGGCAACAAACGCTCTTGCACCAATTGTTGAGTTTTAGCCCAGTCCACTTCTCCTTCTCGGTACTCGTGGTTGGTGCGGATCAATTTGCGCGCATCTGCCCAGACAGTTGGGTGACCTTCTTCTTTCAGGAATGCTTCCACGATCATGGTAGAAATGACCTCGCCCTGAGAAACGATCTGGTCGTACTCAAAATTGTAATTGTCCGAAACCGGTTGACGAAAACGTTGCTTCAAACCTTCAAAGATGTCCTCCAGTTCTTTGTAAATGGTATAATGCGGTTCCGGGAATAATTCACCACAAATGTGCAGGTGGAACTGGTAGCGGTCTTCCACCAATTCCAGGTATTTCTTTTCGTCACGCTTCCAAAGTGCATCCACGATCTCTTCCATCGCATTTGTAGTTTTGCCCATGGCCGAGATCACTACGATCAGTTGATCATTCGGGAACAAAGAGAGAATGTGCGAAACGTTGCGCACGGCAGCGGCATCCTTCACGGAAGCACCACCAAACTTAAAGACCTTCATGTGCGTTCAATTTTGCACAAAAGTAGTGAGATAGGGGGTTGGTGCTACCGCGTGTTCTTAAAAATCACAAAATGTGAAAAAATGACAGAATTTTCTTGTGTAAATTCATAACTAAACTGACTCTTAATCCTTCGATGATCTTACTTTTCTTTTTCCGCAAAAGAAAAGTAAACAAAAGAAAACTCGACGCTGTTTGTCCGGTAATGCGTTTCAATTGCGCAAATGCGACCGTTTCAGTGATCTCTGACTCAATCGTCAGAGCTTCTTCACGGTGCCCGCATTCCACTGCATTCCACTTTTTCCGTACAAAAGGCGTCAACCTTCTGGGTCAAATATGTTTTAAGGGCAGAATTCAGTTTGTTAATGATAATTCATTTATCTACTTACAATTCTGTAATTTGGATGTGTCTTTGTGCTATATTTAAGTTGTCCGCTTTATTTTAATTCAGCAAGGTGTCTATGAAGTCGATATTTTTCATTTTGTGTTTAGCGTTTCTCTATCAAGCTCATGTCTTTGGGCAAAGTTTGGCTGATTCCGTTGTTGATGGTGCATATATTAAGGAATGGAATCTCATCAATGGAAAGTACTTATCGAGAATGGCCGAACCTGTGACTGTCAAACTTGTAAACGCTACCGGACATGATATCAGGGATGTGATTTTTTACAATGTTTACTTTCCGATACTTGAAAAGGACAGTGCCACATCCTTCTTTCAAGTTCCCAATTATATGCCGTCAGACATTGTTTCTGGAAAGATACAAGCAGTAAAAATAGATAACGGACATTGGATTTGGCATTGTAAAGGCGTTCCGTACAACAATGAGAACAAGACGTTGATCCTAGAGATTGTCCTGGAAGAATCGGAATTTGTTTCAGCTGCTTTTCGACTGAATACACGAATTTCAGCGGTTGTTGAATGAATATTTTATTTAATTCTAATTCTTATATATGGGTAAGTTGTTGGTTACAATCGGAGTTGTTTTTACATTTATTTTGAACCTGCTTTCCCTTTCAAGTTGCAAAAACAATCAGGTTTATTGGAAAGAGGGTCCATATGTGGTTACGGATAATTCTGTGATTCCGAATTGCAGGACCTTGTATCATGTTGACCACGGTCGTTTAGATCATGTGAAAAGAATCGGATCGAATGAGCGGTACATTATTATTGAGACGGATGAAGTGAATTCTGAATATTGGTTCATTGATAAAACCAAGGACAGACATTTGATGAATGCTCACGAAATCGTTGAAGGACCATATGATATCGGTGCATTTAATGCAATCAAAATTCAAAAAGGAGTTGCGAAATTGGATTTTAAGGAAGAATTTGAATGATTAAACTAAACCTTATTCCAACTAAAAAGGACCGCCTCTAAGAGACAGTCCTTTTCAAAATGCTTGGGGGTGTTCTTATTTCTTAGCTTTCATTA
>CAYRVL010000049.1:0-19325 GCA_964427665.1 uncultured Fluviicola sp.
TTTGATTTACAACAATGTACTAACCTTTTCTAAATTCTCAGTAAAAATAAAAGCCTCTCGGTTAGAGAGGCTTGAAAGTGATCCCGCTGGGATTACATATCCCGACCAAACGACGTGCAGTGGATGAAAGCTCTCAACCATTTTAGGAAAATGGTTGGCATTTTCGTTTGATCGGATTTACAAAAACTACTTTTTTGACACCCGACACAAACGAAAAAGCTCCTTCAATTGCTTGAAGGAGCTTTCATCAGAGTGATCCCGCTGGGATTCGAACCCAGGACCCATACATTAAAAGTGTATTGCTCTACCAGCTGAGCTACGGAATCGTTATTTTTTTTGTGCCTCACTCGATCGTGATTGCGGGTGCAAAGATAGCTAAACTTTAAGTTTATGCAAGTGAAAAATACTTTTTTCTTTAAAAAAAATCAGCCCTTCAACTTAACTTTCTGATTTCAAACGCGCTAAAGTACTGTGTTTTTTCGAGGTATTTGGCGCTTCTAGACTGATTTTCTACTTTTGTCCACCATGAAATTATCTAGAAAATATGTGCTGCATGGTTCGATTGGTTTATTCCTGATCGCCTGGTCCGGTGCGTTATTTCTTTTTTTTTCCCAGCCGAAAAAAGGAACTCAACTTCTAGATCGCGTGCTAGCCAGAGAAACAAAACCACTTTACGGAAAAGCCATCCCTAACCGCTGTCGAGACTCTGAAACGCATGCCTGGCAGATGAATGACGACGTACATGCCTACTGGGAACATTCTTGGAATACGGGTCTAAAACGGGAACTGCGCTACATTCCGGAGATCAGAAAAGCATTTCACGCCGGTGAATTGGTCTTATTGGAAAATACCGATCGTTATTTCATCGATACCATGCACTACTCCTATGCGTTTGCGAAACCACACGTGCGCGATTTCCTTGACACGCTCTACTTACGCTTTCAAAAAAAACTCAAACAAACCGATCTGGAAGGGACCCGCTTTGTGGTCACTTCCCTACTCCGCACACGAAAATCAGTCGATCGACTGCGAAAGCACAACCGAAATGCCATCAAACAATCGTCGCACTTGCACGGAACTACTTTTGACGTGTCTTACGCTACGTTCCTCGGACAACGTCCTTTCAACGAAGGTGAATTGCGCCATCTGAAAGAGGCACTGGCCCATGCCCTGTTCGATCTGAGACAAGAAGGTAAATGTTGGGTAAAATACGAACTGTTCCAAACCTGTTTTCACGTGGTTTGCAAGAAATCAACTTGATCAGCCGAGTTTTTACCTTCCACTCTTGGGCAACACCGGCTTATTGAAATCAAACCGGCTCCGTTCGTAGGGGAATAAATTCGATAATTCGCCGCTGTAATAGAATTCATAGGCTACCGCACCAAAGGTATATTCCACGTCCCGGATCTTATAAACAGAGCCACCTACTGCAGGATTTGGCTTTGGTTTCGATTTTTGGTAACCTAAATTGAAAAGAGATGCCAGAATTTCCGGACGATCATCGATCGGGAATCCAGCTCGCTCCCACTGCGTTTTGATCTGTTTCAAATACAGGGCCGCATACAAATATGAATAATAATGATTGTCCCATTGCACCAAACGCTGCAAGCGCACCGACATCGTATCATTCAGTTTATTGGCATAATTGATCGTGGAATCATAATCCAACAAGTGAGCGTAGTCTTTTCCCAGATAGAACTGACTGGTAGAATCTTTGAGCAAGGTTTCAATTCGAATCGCCGTGAATTCCTTGATCCCTGTAACGCCATAAGACATATTGGTTTCTAAGGCCAATGATTTCAATGGAGAAACCAGATCTTTAAAACGTTCGCGTCTTGAGTTGAATAAACGTACTTGTTCTCCCACCAGACAGGAAACGATCAAACGTCCTTCCACACCGGTTACCTTCGCTACCGAATCAATGATCTTTTGATCCTTTGCCAGCGCTTCACGAAAATGCTTCCATTCATCGATGTTCATCCATTCAAAAACGCTCAATCCGGTTGTTTTCTTATCGGAAACGGTCAGCGATTTCATTTTTTGTTGTGCTTGTCTGTACGCTTGATTGGAGCGCAACCGCAAATCGACAGCATCCAGCATTTGCAGGGCTAGTTTTTCATCGTGCTTTTCGGTGTAAACCTGTAAGATTTGTTGGGCATTTTTGGGATAAAAGTTATTCAATACCAGAATGCGTTCCATCACTTCATAACGGTGCTTGACCATCGACACACTATCTATCCGGAAGTTTTGGTTGTATTTGTCATGCATTTCCTGAAAGTAGCGGTTGTTTTGATCGATGTTTCCACTGTCTTTGGTCCAACCGAATTTCATTGCGAAAAACGTGAAGGTGAGAAAGAAACCATAAACAGCAAAGCCGTAGAGCACAATGGTGTAAGGAATGCGTACCCACTTACTTTTGAAAAAACGTTTCATGCAGGAAAAACTAGCTTTTGTTTGTACACGAGCGTATACTGCGAAAAGAACATTTTGTTTCAACTCAGTGAATAAAAGCGAAAGAGCACCAAGACGGGCGTCCTGATGCTCTTTCTAATCAACCTAACCTAACCACCTAAATCAGTACAAATCTACAACAAAATTTATTTATATCAAGAGTAATTTGGTTACAAAAGTTACATATAAGAAAAAAGAGGGTCTCCCCTCTTTTAGTATACTTTGATCATATGTGATCGTTAGATCATGGACTTCAGACGCGTCCAACTTCCTCCATTCTCCACTTTTTCAAAACCCATACTTTTCAGTTGTGATTTCGCACTGGCACTGCGCATTCCGGACGCGCAACAAGTAATGATTGGTTTATCTTTCGCCAGGGATTTTACACCGGCTGCTAATTGTTGGAGCGGAACGTTTTTAGCTCCTTTGATATGACCGCCTGCAAATTCTCCCGGAGAACGTACATCCAGAATAATCGCACCTTGCGCCATCATGGCTTTGAAGTCTGGTCCCGGACCGAAAAGTTTCTTTAAAAATGACATCTTAGTGCGCTAATTGATAGTTAACATCCAACCAAGAACCTCCGTTCTCACATTCTAGTCCTTGAGCTTTCAAGAACATCGTTGCTTGTCCGCTGCGATTTCCACTTGCACAACACAATAAAAGCGGTTGCTTCAATGCTTTGATCTCTTCCATCCGGTTTGGTATCTCATTCAAAGGAATGTTGATCGCATTCGCCACGTGTCCTCCCATGAATTCTGCATGAGTTCGAACATCTACTACTGTATATTCCATAACTGTTGATTTTCAAATTATAGGTCAAAGTTAACTTCCTGATTGCAAATGAACTGTCACCCAAGTTACCAAAATAAAACTATAGTGTTTTTTATTAACAATACTTTTATAATCCTCAAATTTTCAGCAACTTTGCCCGGCCAACAACTAACACATGAAATACTGCTTTTCACACTTTCTTGTTTTTATTATTTTTTGCTTTTTCAATTCCTTAGAATCTTGGGCTCAACCCTGTAGTGCAAATGCGGGTCCGGATACTTCCATTTGTGTTGGATCCACCGCGACAATAGGAGCGGTTGCAGCCGGTACGGGGACTGGAACGATCACGTATTCTTGGACACCAAGTACCAATCTTAGTTGTGCTAACTGTCCAAACCCGGTGGTAACAGCCGTAAGCAACCAGACCTACACGTTAACCATCGAAGATGCCACCGGTTGTATTGCTACCGACGTGATCCAAGTAACCGCGGACCCACTGCCTATTGCCAGTTTCAGCGTGAACAACAACAATGTCTGCGCCAACATCCCTGTAAGCTTTTCGAACACATCAAGTGGCATAGGCTTATCGTACTCATGGAACTTTGGCGATCCTGCATCAGGTTCGGCAAACACCAGCACAGCAACCAATCCTACGCACACTTTTCAGGCAATTGGTAGTGGAACACAAACATTTAATGTGGTACTCACAGTAACCAATTCGTCTGGTTGCAGCGCAAATTTTTTACAAACGGTAACGGTCAATCAAAGTCCCGCACCGGCTCTGATCGATCCGATCACCTCATTCAAAAATTGTGGCGGAGGAACGTATGACATGACCGTTTTTGATGGTTCGGGTGCGGCAGGATCCAATTACACGATTATATGGGGAGATGGAACCCCCAACTTTTCTTCCGGTTCTTTTCCGGGAAGTGGTGTTCAACACACTTATTCTACTTCTGAAATATTTACGATGCTCTACATTGTTACCGGAACTAACGGATGTGCGGATACAGCACTTTACAATGTGGCTAACATCACCAATCCCGCTATCGGGGCTGCAAACCCGGGAGCAACAACCGGATGCGGACCGCTCACTTTGTGTTTTCCGTTAAATAATTATTCAGCCAATCACAATACGACTTATTATGTAGTAGACTACGGAGATGGATCACCTAAGGATACCTTACCACATCCTCCTCCAGCAACTATTTGTCATACTTACACCACTTCCTCATGCGGACAACCAGGAAATGCATATGTTTTCCGGATCAAGGCGATCAATTTGTGTGACTCCTCGGAAGCTTCAATTTCTCCAATACGCGTTTACACTGGTCCAACAGCTAATTTCACACCAGCTGCACAAAATAATTGTGTAGGATCCACAGTTACATTCATCAATCAAACGGTAGCTGGATTCAATTCATCCTGTAGTGCCTCCACAATGTTCCAGTGGAATTTCGGAAACGGACAAACATTAACTACAGCAACACTTACCAACCCAACTACCGTTTATACAGCACCAGGAACGTATACCGTTACGTTAACTACAACTAATAGCTGCGGCTCCAATACGATCACTAAAACGGTTTGTATCGAAAGTCCACCTGTTCCGGACTTTACCGTTAACCCTGCTAGTGCTTGTATACCTTTCACTGCAACCATGAACGATGCCTCAAACTTGGCGAATACTTGTGCCGTTACTCGCTCGTGGTCGGTAATTTACAATGGAAGTCCATGTACCCCGGCCACAGCAGGATTTTCCTTTGTAGGTGGAACAAATGCCAATTCAATCAATCCTCAAATCGAATTCACACAAGCTGGTAACTACGTGATTCGCTTGACCTTAACCAATAGTTGTGGATCGTTCTTCATTGACAAACCCATTGTTGCGCAAAAACCTCCTCAAGTGTCTTTAGTAGCACCGGCTTCCATTTGTGCCGGAACGACAACTAATCCATCTGCCAGCGTGGTCGATTGTTTGGAGCCAAGCGACACATATACTTGGTCCTTTCCCGGTGGTAGTCCAGCTAACTCTAATACACTTGTTCCCGGAACAATTACTTACCCCACATCCGGTACATTTCCGATTACATTCTCAGCTACCAATGCTTGTGGAACTACAACACAAACGGTTAACTTCACGGTTAATCCAATTCCACCGGCACTGAATGCACAGGTAAATTCGCCGGTTTGTCAGGGACAAACAGCAAATTTCACAAGTGATGCAAATCCGTCCACCACGTATAGTTGGTCAGGTCCTAACGGTTTTTCAGCCACAACTCAGAATTTCAGCTTACCGTCAGTGACTTTAACACAGGCTGGAACGTACACAGTAACAGGATCCATTGCAGGCTGTCCGGGACCAGCGAGTTCTGTGAATTTAACGGTATTGCCTATACCTGTTATTTCGGTTACTCCGGCAAATTCGACCATTTGTTTAGGAGATAGTGTTCCATTAACAGCATCCGGCGCAAGCACCTATTCCTGGACTCCTGCTACCGGATTATCCGCAACGAATACAGCCACGGTATCGGCGAGTCCGGCAAGCACACAGATCTATACTATTAGCGGATCCAATGGCAGCTGTTCGGGAACTACAACAGCAACCGTGAATGTGAATCCACTGCCGGTAGTTAATGCCGGACCAGACACGACGGTATGTGACCAACCGATCGCATTTCAACTCAGTGCAAGTCCAGCAGGTGGAACTTGGTCAGGCCCGAACGTAACAGCCGGTGGACAATTCACACCGAACGGAATCGGATCGTTTACACTGACCTTCAGTTTTACCAATGCCAACGGGTGTACGAATAGCGATCAACGTGTTGTAAGTGTCATCGCGCCGACACAACCGCAAGCTGGAACTGACACCTCTGTGTGTGTGAATTCAGCGAATTTGGTACTCACTCCTACTCCAACCGGAGGAATCTGGACGGGGTCCAATGTCACAGCCAGTGGTATTTTCTCTCCAGTTACCAATGGTTTGAACACCTTGGTTTACGAATTTGGAACCGGTACATGTTTATTGCGTGATACCATGCTTATTACGGTTCATGCTTTGCCACTTGTAACCGCAGGATCAGACACGACATTATGTATTGATGGTGTCGATTTCCCGATTACAGGTTTGCCAACCGGAGGAGTTTGGAGCGGAACAGGAGTCATCAACCCAACTGGAATCTTTTCACCTACCACTGCAGGAGCAGGATCACAGCTATTAACCTATTCATATACAGATGCAAACGGCTGTAGCTCTAGCGATAACAAAAACATCACGATTCATCCACTACCGATTGTCGATGCTGGTCCGGATAGTACGGCCTGTAACCAACCATTACCTTTCCAATTAGGTGCTTCTCCAATCGGTGGTTCATGGAGCGGGCCGAATGTTTCTTCTAGTGGCATGTTCACACCTAATGGAACTGGAACCTTTACTTTGATTTATACATTTACCAATGTAAACGGTTGTACGAATAGTGATTCAAGGGTATTGACGATCGCAGACCCTACGCCTGTAAATGCAGGAAACGATAGTATTGTTTGTTTAAATGCACCGAATATTGTTTTAAATCCAACTCCGTTTGGTGGAACTTGGACTGGTACCAATGTCACTCCCGGAGGTGTTTTTTCAGCGACAAGTAGCGGTTCGTTCGAATTGATCTATTCAGTTGGAAGTGGAGCTTGTATGACAAAGGATACCTTGGAAGTACTTGTAAACCCACTACCGATCGTCGATGCCGGTGCAGATCAAACGTATTGCTTGAATGCAGGCGTTCAAAACGTAAATGGCCTTCCCGCTGGCGGAACTTGGACTGGTACAGGAATTACCAATGCAATCGGTGAATTTACCCCAAATAATGCCGGCGTAGGTACATTTACAGCGGTTTATACAGTTACTGATGCCAATGGTTGTACGAATTCCGATCAGATTCAATTTACAGTCAATCCATTACCGCTTGTAAACGCAGGAAATGATACGACCTTATGCAATCAACCAATACCGGTTTCCTTAACAGGCTCACCTGCTGGAGGAACATGGAGTGGACCAAATATCAATGCTGCAGGTGTATTTACACCGAATGGAACAGGAACATCAACAATTTCTTACACATTCACAAATGGTTTTGGCTGTGTAGTGAGCGATACAAGAGATGTGACCGTAATCGATCCGATTGACCCAGATGCGGGAGTTGATTTTGCCATATGTATAGATGCTCCAAACGTCAACTTAACGCCTATTCCGGCTGGAGGAGTTTGGTCAGGAACAAATGTCACTTCTCTTGGTGTTTTTGATCCGACCACAGCTGGAACTTTTGAATTGATCTATTCATTGGGCGCGGGAACTTGTTTGACGAAAGATACCTTAATTGTCACGGTGAATCCACTTCCTGTTGTAGATGCTGGCTCAAATATTACAGTATGTGTAAATGACCTCAATACTACTTTGATGGCAAGTCCAGCAGGTGGTACTTGGTCGGGTCCGGGAATCGTGCTACCTACAGAATTCTCCCCAATCAATGCAGGGGTTGGTACACATAGTTTGGTTTATACATTTACCGATGGAAATGGATGTACGGCTTCCGATAACCTATCGGCGATTGTAAATCCCCTACCGATTGTTAATGCCGGCTCTGACACGACACTTTGTAATCAACCTTTTCCAGTTCAGTTTACCGGTACTCCAAGTGGAGGAACTTGGTCGGGTTCAGGAGTTTTGGCAAATGGAACCTTTACTCCAAACATCACAGGAACTTTTACACTCAACTACACGGTGACTAATGGTAATGGTTGTACCACATTTGACACGCGAAATGTAACAGTTATAGATCCAGTGCTAGCTAATGCTGGACCTGATCTGGAAGCTTGTATAGACGCTCCGAATGTACAATTGAATGGGACTCCTGTAACTGGAACATGGTCTGGAACCAATATTTCTGCCTCAGGATTATTTGACCCTACTACCGCAGGTACATTCGCTCTTGTATTATCAAACGGTTCAGGAAATTGTTTGACTCGAGACACCATGTTGTTCACGGTACATCCGCTTCCAGTTGTTGATGCTGGACCAGATGACGGATTCTGTCCGGATGATGCACCTGTCAACTTCAGTGGAAATCCAATAAACGGTATTTGGTCAGGCACCGGAATTACAGATGTGAACGCAGGTATCTTTTCCCCCGGTACTGCAGGTGTTGGTACTCACACTATTGTATATACGTTCACCAATCCCATCACAGGTTGTGTCAACCGAGATACGCTCCTTGCGACAGTCCATCCCTTTCCAGATGCACAGTTCACTTACAATCCGATAGCTTGTTTGGGGGTTGCAGAGACCTTCAACAACACCAGTACACTTGGCAACACGTATAACTGGAATTTCGGAGATGGGAATACGTCCACGAACATGTCACCTAGTCATACGTATGCAACCTCTGGATTCTTTGATATCGATTTGTTAGCTATCTCTGCATTTGGCTGTCGGGATTCGATTACCCAGCAGATTGAAATACGAGTGCCTCCGATCGCTGATTTCACATTAGCTCCGGATTCAGCATGCGGACCACTTACAGTAAATTTCGTGGACTTATCCAGTGGACCTTCGTTGACATACAGCTGGAATTATGGAAATGGTCAAACAAGTTCCTCTGCTACTCCTTCCACTCAAATCTATAATGCTGGTATACTTGCCGACACTATCTACACGGTAACCTTAACACTTACCAATTTCTGTGGCACCGACACCCACAACGAGAGTGTTCAGGTAATGCCTAGTCCAACTGCAATTTTTGGCACCAACACCAATATTGGCTGCTCTCCCTTGACTTTAGACTTTGTAAACAACTCTGTTGGACTGCCAGACAACTTTTCCTGGGACTTTGGAGATGGAACAACGGGCAACCAATCAAATGCAACATTTCAACATATTTACACCACTGGAACGGAGGATACCACGTACATTATTCAGCTAATCGTGAGTAATGAATGTGGCAGTGACACTGTTACACATACCATAACAGTAATTCCGAATCAGGTCAATGCCTTCTTTAATGTGGATGCGCCGTCAGGTTGTGTACCACACACCGTTAATTTCACCCAGTTCTCCCAAGGAGCTACATTCAGTGCTTGGGATTTTGGCGATGGGAACGGTTCAACAACCTACAATACCACACATACTTTTACGCAAGCTGGAACTTACACGGTGTCTCTATTCGCGAATGACGGATGTGGTTTTGATACCACAACAGCGGTTATTACTGTATTCCCTTCTCCTAGTGTAGATTTCAGTTCCTCACCCGATTCTGTTTGTATCAATGAATTGTTCACTTTCACCAATTTAAGCAGCAATGTTGCGAGTGTAACTTGGGATTTTGGCGATGGGAACACCTCTCCTATCTTTGATCCTCAACATGATTACGCAGCTAGTGGAACGTATCAGGTCACACTTTCCGGGGTAAGTCAAACCAATGGGTGTGTTGGCAGTATCACTAAACCTATTGTGGTTAGCACGAATCCTGTTGCTGCGTTCACTCCAAATCCATCAAGCGGATGTGAAGATCTGTTCGTTCAATTTACCAATCAAAGTACGAGTACAGACTTTGTTGCGTGGGATTTTGGAGATGGGAATTTCTCAACCGCGACTTCTCCGTCACATACTTATGTAAATCCGGGATCATATACGGTAAAACTTTACGTAGAAAATGCTAATGGCTGTTCAGACAGTATTGAGCAGATCATTACAGTATATCCGAACCCTGTGGCTGATTTCACCTTTAATATCGTAGATCCGTGCATTCAACCAAGTATCGTGAATTTCAGTAATAACAGTACTGGGGCGATGAATTATGAGTGGAATTTTGGAAACGGCACCAATTCTTTATTGACGAATCCAAGTACCAGTTATGCAACTCCGGGGACATATACTGTTTCATTGATCGCATCCAGTATTCATGGTTGTAGAGACACACTAACAGAAACATTAACGATCTACCAGCAAGCGCTGGCAGATTTTGTATTACCGGATGATTCACTTTGCGCGGGTGAACCAGCGACATTTATTTCAAATGCCCAATTCGAAAATTCCATTCTTTGGGATTTCGGAAATGGATTTTCCAGCACTTCATCTACGGTCACCAATGAGTTTCCTAGTTCAGGAACTTATAATGTCACCTTAATCGCCTACGGAGACGGTGGGTGTAACGATACCTTAACTGTTTCAACACCAATTGTCATTGTTCCAAGTCCAACAGCAGACTTTAGTTATGTGAATGAACAAGCTCCGGACCCATTAAGTGGAACAGTAAATTTCACCAATGAAAGTAGCGGACAGATCTGGAATTTCTGGGAATTTGGAAACGGCGATACCTCCTCGTTACAAGATCCGATTTATCGCTATAACAATTACGGTGAATTTTTGACAACGTTGATAGTAGGAAATGAATACGGCTGTACAGATACGGCTCAACAACTCGTCCTGGTTGATTTCTTTTATGGGCTCCATATTCCAAATGCTTTGGCTCCGGGACATGGTGACTTCGAAGTTGCCAACTTCATTCCTAAAGGAGTTGGATTGAAAACATTTGAATTGTTGATCTATGACGATTGGGGTAATCTCATTTGGTCAACCACAGCCTTGGATGCAGATGGAAGGCCTACAGAACACTGGGATGGAACATATTTAGGTGAACCCGTTCAGCAAGATGCATACGTTTGGAAGTGCACTGCCACATTCATGAATGAAGTAGTTTGGGAAGGAAAGGAATATAATCGAGGAGTTTTAAAGCGCTCTGGAACAGTAACCGTAATTCGATAAAATCATGAGACAAATTAGCATACTTGTCATTATTTTTTGTGGATTGACCATTGCTGCGGTGGCACAGGATCCGAACTACTCGCAATTCTACAACAATCCGATCTATTACAACCCATCGATGACCGGGATCAATAACGGCATGAGTTTCCGGATCAACGCACGCAATTTATGGGGACCCATTCCGGGAAGATTCAATACCTTTTCAGCGGCTTGGGATGCGCAAACTGTTTACAAAATGGGCTTGGGTGCTTATGCCTATTCAGACGTTGGAGGAGAAGCTTTGTTGCGCACCCATGGTGGATATCTCACCTATTCGTATCGTCCGATCGACACCAAGAACTTTGTATTGCAAGCAGGCATAGCAGCAGGATTCATCAATAAATCGATTGACTGGAACAAATTAACCTTTTCGGACCAATTGGATGAAACGTTGGGCGAGGTTCGTCCTTCTGCTTTTATGCAGCCAAACTATCGCAATGTACAATATGCAGATTTCAATAGTGGATTGGTCATGCGCTTTAATGGTTCTCCACGGCGAAGTAGAAGTTCTTTCAAACGGTTTATGGTCACTTTAGGCGGAAGTGTCCATCACATGTCACAACCAAACGATGCATTCTTGGGAGAAAAAGAGCAATTACCGCTGCGTTTTGTTGGTCATTTACACACCTCACTCCTATTCAATGAATTGGTTTTACAACCAGGAGCAATTTACGAGCAGCAAAACGAATTTCGAACTTTTTCTGTGGGGATGAATTTAGTAAACCGACCATTTACCTTTGGGATCTGGTTGCGAAATCGCACGGCTGCATTGAGCGGTAAACAATACGATTCGTTCATTGCTACTATGGGACTCAATTTACCCGACAAGAAAAACTTCAGTTGGCGTGTGATGTATAGCTTTGATTTCACCGTTTCACGTTTGAAAACGAGTTCCTATGGCTCACATGAGTTAACATTGATCTTTGACATGGAGGACAAGATTTTGTTTAAGGGAAGACAGAGTAGCAAGAATGCCCGTAGACGTTTTCAGTGTCCGAAGGATTTTAGTGGGTATCAGTGATGATGTTGTAATTTTGTTTGTTTTGTTAAATTTTGGACTAGCGTTCGGGAATTCCCGAATTCCCTCAAATCACGAAAAAAACCAACTCTAAAAAGGAATTCAGCTCATTTATTTAACATTAAGCTTCCAAAAAAACGTTATTTATTTAACACCGCTTTATCCTGCTTCATGGTTTTAATTCTTCTACCTACAATCATCAAACCGGCTCCAAGTAAGACACCTGCCAACACATGCAACCAAGTGTGTTCCCACCACGACTTTTCAATCAAAAACGATTGCGCATTCATAGCTGTTTGAACTCCGCTATATGGATCGAACAAACGAACTTCGACAACATAATCTCCGGCATCCAAATGCGGAAAACTGATCCGTTCCGTTTGTGTAGAGATCGTGTTCCAAAAACCCGTTTCCCCTTTCTTAAACAAACGGTATTGCAATACAAATCGGTGATTATTATTTAAATCCACGACTTCAACAGGGACGACCACCAAGCGTTCACCTGCTTGAAAGACTATCTCACTTTTTTCAGATTCGATGGGTTGTGAGCCAGTTACCCTCCCCATCACCAAATGAACGTCACTTGTGATCGCCACTTGCCATAAATAACGCAAAACGCCACGTGGTGTGACCAAGTAGATCTGATCTTTCTGCACCGTAAAGTCTTGTATCGACAAGCCATCAAAACCCATCACAGACGACAATGATTGAACCGGTTCATTCACCCCTTTCGCGCGGTAAACTCCTTTGTCGGTTAAATAATATAACCAGTCACCGTCGCTGAGTAATTTACGGCAAACGACATCTTGTGATTTGCCTCCCAAATTCCGAGAACGCACTACTCTGCCATCTTTGATCTCATGCAAAACGTTATCGCTCGTCAAAACAATCCAACTGTCTTTCAAGCTGCAAATTTGAAGTACATTCATCCGCTTTTTAAAGTGCGTTACTTCCAGCTTTTGTAGTGAATCATTGATCCAATACAAGCCATCGCTCGCAGCAACCAAAAAAGCAGTTCTCGAAGTATTCGGATGTACTTGCAGGATCGATTCCGAGGAAAGAACAGTTGTCCGTTTTGTGCGTTGCTGTGGTTTTATCCACATTTCAAAAGACATTGACGGAAACAAGTGCACGGCAGTTCCGGTAGCTTGCACCCACTGACCATTTTTAAGACGGAAAACACTTTTCAGGTTTTCATCCACATATAAATACGACTTATTTGGACCGTGAATTCCGTGTTCCGTAATGTATACACCGGACTCTTCATCCACATGTAACCAATTGCCTTCGTTGCTTGCCAGTTGCCCGACAACATCCAATCCGGATTTTCCCAAAGAAAAGATCTTTCCGTAAACATCGGTGAAATAAATGGTCCCGGATCCACTGATCGCGGCTGCAGGTTTATTGTACATCAATTGATGTTTTCCAGCAGGAACCAAGAGCAAGCCTTTTCCAGCCGTGGCTAACCAGGTGTTTCCGACAGCATCTTGATAAACGTCATTCACAGGCGTCCCGAAATTCCAGTATTGTGCCTTCGAGCTGCGGGCTTTTGGAAAGACATAGACTCCTGCGCTGCTTGTAATGTAGAGTTGACCGCCTAACAATTCCCCTTTTCGGATAAATCCAGATTCGCGCGTACTCAATGACCCTAGAAAACGAAAATCGCTGCCATTGAATCGATACACGATTTCAAACTTCAATTGTTCCGGTAAAATAAAAAGCTCGTCCTCAAAAGCGATCAATTGACGACCACGATTATTCGGTAAGGACCAAGCAGATTCTTTGCGCACATCTACAATTTCGCCTGAGTTCAATAAAGCATAGGCTACACCTTTATACGCTGTAACCGCATTGGCTTTCACTTTTTTATCTGTGAATGGTATTGCTAATTGCTCGTCGATCACACGCTTTTCCAAATCGATCACAAAAACAGTTGAACGCGAATTGGCCAATAGTTTTACACCTTGTAATTCGATATGTTGAAGATTTTCACTTAACCCAGAAACAGACCACAACTCCCATTTATCTGCCGTGTAATGTAGCAAACGACCAGTTTTTGTAAGTCCGATCAATTGCTCGCGAAATGAAACAAATTCAGTTATCGGGTCACCTTTAACGCCGTTAACAGGAATCTCCTTGCTTTTGTAGCCATTGAAACGATAAATTCCTCGTCCGGTACTGATGATCATGCGACCATGTGCGTCTTGCGCCAGTGCGAAAATCTCCTGATCATCCGGGAAAGCATCCACAGAGAAATAGAATGGAGTTTGCGCCTGTACCGCCGATCCAAGTAAAACAAGGAGCAGCAAAGTAACTGGTAATCTTAGAGTTGATCTTCGAACCATTTCCATAAACTATCCTGTGGCACTGGCGCCACTACTTCAACTTGTTCTTTCGTCGTTGGGTGCGCAAAAGCGAGTTTACGTGCATGTAATGAGATCGAACCATCTGGATTCGGACGTTTGGCACCGTATTTCAGATCGCCTTTGATGATACACCCTATATGTGCCAATTGCGCACGGATCTGATGATGTCTGCCAGTTTCCAATTGCACTTCCAATAACGTATACCGATCAGATCGTTTCAATTCCCGATAATGCAATCGTGCTTCTTTCGCATCCTTTTTAGGAACGTCAGAAACGTAAGTTTTATTTTGTTTCTCGTTCCGTGTGAGGTAGCTTTTCAAATCTCCTTCCGGCTGTACCGGTGGATTTTCAACGATCGCCCAATAGATCTTTTCCGGATGTTTTTCAGCAAACTGCTTGTTCATGCGCTCCAAGGCCTTGCTGGTGCGCGCAAACGAGATGACACCACTCACCGGTCTGTCTAATCGATGGATCAAACCGCAAAAAACGTTGCCGGGTTTATTAAACTTTACGCGAATGTATTCCCGCACCTGTTCCACCAAAGGCAGATCACCCGATTTATCTCCCTGTACATTCACCCCGGCCGGTTTGTTGACCAAGATCAGGTGGTTATCCTCGTACAGGATCCAATCTTTCGAGAATTCGCTCATCGGATCAGTACTGTTCTTGTTCATTCGGGAAATCTCCGCTCTTCACATCGGTAATATACTGCTCAAACGCACCCATCATTTGTTCATACAAATTGGCGTATTTACGCAAAAAACGAGGACTAAACTCATTGTTGATACCCAACATATCGTGAACCACCAACACCTGCCCATCAACGCCATTTCCAGCTCCAATACCAATGATCGGAATGGAAACGCTCTTGGCAACTTCAGCAGCTAATTTGGCAGGAATCTTCTCCAAAACGATCGCGAAACAACCTGCTTCTTCCAGCAATTTGGCATCTTCGATCAGTCGCTGCGCCTCCGTATCCTCTTTCGCACGCACCACGTAGGTTCCGAATTTATAAATGCTTTGTGGAGTTAACCCCAAATGTCCCATTACCGGGATGCCTGCTGTTAGAATTCGTTTTATCGATTCGAGGATCTCTTGACCTCCTTCCAATTTCACAGCATGTCCACCGGATTCTTTCATGATACGGATCGCATTGGACAATGCTTCCTTGGAATTTCCTTGATACGAACCGAACGGCATGTCGACAACTACTAAGGCGCGCTCAACGGCTCGTACAACCGAAGATGCATGGTAGATCATCTGATCGAGCGTGATCGGTAACGTTGTTTCATGACCGGCCATTACATTTGAAGCTGAATCTCCTACCAGAATGACTTCAATTCCAGCTGAATCAATGATCCTCGCCATGGAAAAATCGTATCCGGTAAGCATCGTGATCTTTTCACCACGATTTTTCATTTCCTGTAAAACATGTGTCGTAACGCGCTTTACGTTTTTGTGTACTGACATACCACTCTAGGTTTTGGCCACATGGACCTATTTCCAGCAAAAGTAGTGCTTTCTGTTTGATCTACGGAAAAAGAGAAGGTTTGAACAACGAAAAGTCTCAAGCAAACCAGACGTCATCGATCAGGGATTTGCCCGCAGTTTGATTCACGCGCTCGATGATCACTTGCTTTCCGTGTTGTAATTCGTCACGCATGACGGATGAATTCAGCGTAATGTACAAGATGCGATTGGAAATCTTGAGTGAAGTCGTCCGAAAAGCCACTGCCTTCCCCATCATCTCTTCCCATTTGTTCAACACTTCCATCTCCAGAAGTTTACCGTCCAATTGGTACGCACGCATCAACTTGTCCACCAAATCTTTCATTGGTGCAGCTTCTCCCTGTCGTTTATTTTCATTCCAGTCGTTACTCATGCGTTTCCTCGTCAAATAATACCAAATTCGGTTCCACTCCGATCGCCTGAAAAATCCCACTCACCCGAATTTCATCGGTATCGGTCACCAACACCTGTCCGAATGTGTTTTGCGAAACCAAGGACATAAGCTGAGCAACCCTGAAGTTGTCTAATTTATCAAAAATATCGTCCAAAAGCAAGATCGGCGCCACTCCAAGTCGCTCTTTCAACCAATCGAACTGCGCCAAACGCAATGCGATCAAAAAGCTCTTCTGCTGTCCTTGAGAACCAAATTTCTTGATAGGCTGACCATTGATCAGAAAAATGACATCATCTTTATGAGGACCAACTGTCGTATATTGTACCCGTGAGTCGCGCGGAAATGCTTGTTGCAACAGATCCAACAAGTCGGCGCTATGTAACAGCGACTCATACGCCAATTCAACTTGTTCTCGTTCCTCGGAGATCCATTGATAATACCGTTGAAACAAAGGCACGAATACTTGAATGAATTCCGAACGTTTGGCGTGGATCGCTTTTCCGTAACGGGTCAATTGTTCATCCCAAATCTCCAACGGTTCTCGTTGAAATATTCCGATCTCGTAGTTTTGTTTCAACAAGGCATTCCGTTGCTCCAAGATCTTGTTGTAGCGTTGCAGATCTTCTAAAAAGGCCCGATCGAATTGCGCAATGATCCCATCCATCCATTTACGCCGCACTTCCGAACCATCCGAGATCAGATCCGCATCGTAGGGTGAGATCATTACCACCGGAAATTGCCCGATGTGGTCAGCTAAACGCTCGTATTCCTTTTTGTTCTTCTTAAAAACCTTTTTCGCTCCGATCTTCACCCCACAGTAGATATTGAACGCTTGCTCGCCTTTGATGAAGTCGCCTTGAATTACAAAGAATTGTTCCTGAAAACGTACATTTTGACGATCGATCGGATTTAAATAGGAACGACACATGCTCAGGTAGTGAACCGCATCCAATACGTTGGTCTTTCCGGCTCCGTTCCTTCCAACAATACAATTCACACCATCTGTAAAATGGAACTCAGCGTCCGCATGATTGCGAAAATTGACCAAATTCAAGGATTGAATGTACATGCAGCAAAGGTACACTTCCGACCTCACAATGCGGCAATGAATTCACAGAAAAGATCATACTTTGGCCGAATAATTGTAAATTCGTTCACCAACAATACTGCATCATGAAATCATTTTTTGCCATCGGAATACTTTTCAGTTTCATACTCTTGTCATGTCGCACACAAGATGAATTACTGGTGCAAGAGGAAATCGTTACGATCAAGCATGGCTACACGTTCGGAAGGTGTTTGGGAAATTGCAACAAAGAAACCACATACACAGCCGGAACCATGCGTTACCTGCAATACAGTCGCGACACGCTGAAAAACAAGCCAGAGATGATCGAAAAAAAGTTCACAACAGCAGATTTCTACGCGCTATGTAAGAATATTGACCTACAAGCATTTTTGCAGCTCGAAGAACGCTTGGGTTGTCCGGATTGCGCAGACCAAGGTGCCGAATATGTCGAGATCATCACGACGAACCAAAAAAAACGCGTCACTTTCGAACCGGGAACGATTCCCGCACCACTTCAAACGCTCTTGCCTAAATTGCGTTCAAACCTGACAAAACTTGCAGCTAGCAAAAAACTGGAGGACAAATAGTTTCCAAGACGATTGAACCAAATCGGAAACTACTTGTACGGGGACGAAAATGTTCCCTATGAAAATACTTGCTTCTGTTTTTTCTGTCCTAGTTCTTTCAGTGAGCTTGGGACAAATGACTCCAGTCAAAAGTTCTAAAAAGATCCAGATCGCCATCTTGTTCGACACCTCGAATAGTATGGATGGACTCATCGAACAAGCAAAGTCGACCATTTGGCAAATCGTTAATGCCGCGTCAAAATTAACGGTCGATAACGAAGTACCCACCTTAGAAATTGCGCTTTACGACTATGGCAATTCCGGTATCACAGACCGACCGAACTACATCCGCAAACAATGCGACCTGATCTCCGATCTTGATTCCATATCCGGACTTTTATTTGGGTTAAAAACCAACGGCGGGAGCGAATATTGCGCAGCTGTGATCGAATCAGCAGTTTCTGAGCTGAAATGGAGCTCGGATCCACAAGACATGCGCCTGATCTATATATCCGGAAATGAGATGTTCAATCAAGGACCGGTAAATTACTTGTCTACCTTGCCAAATGCTGCCAATAAAGGATTTTTCATCAACACAATCTATTGTGGCCCGTATGATCACGGTGTAACAGAACTATGGTACGACGCAGCGCAAAAAGCCCAAGGAAACTACTTTAACATCGATGCATCGAAAGCGGTTGCGCACATCAACACCCCATACGACAAAGAAATTCAACAGTACAATGATTCTTTGAATACAACCTATATGGGCTACGGTTCCAGCGGCATCTATCGTGCTGATAAGCAGAAAAAAGAAGATATGAACGCCCATATCAAAGGACAAGCCGTTGCCAGTGAACGCGCAGCCGCTAAATCGAAAGCGGCGTACAAAAATGCGGATTGGGACGTCGTAGACGCTTTAGAGGAGAAAAAGCTGAGTCTGGATTCCTTGAAACAAGACGAACTTCCTGCAGAGCTGCGCAATAAATCCAAGGAGGAACAAGAAAAGATCATTCAAGAAAAAGCAGAAAAACGCAAGATCTACCAAGAAAAGATCAATACCTTGGCAAAGGATCGCGAAACCTATATTGTTGAGGAACGAAAAAAGCAGGCTGATGCCAATAAAGAACAAAATTTGGGCTCGACCATTATTCAATCGATGAATAAAAGTGCTGAGACGAAAGGATACAAAGTAGTAGAATAATTGATCCGACACTACGAATGAAGCGCACTTTAGTAAACAGGGTGCGCTTTTTTCTTCAAAAATTTTCCGATTTGGTTATTTTACTTCTTCGCCATATGGCAAATTGGCAAAATCACTTCGAAAAT
>CAYRVL010000050.1:0-4918 GCA_964427665.1 uncultured Fluviicola sp.
AGCCCCTGATCGTAAACCTGAAGCACGTAATTATTGTGTGGAAGATTGGGATCGTGTTGCTGAACGACACTGTCAAATGGTCCAAAATAGAAACGTTCCTGAGGATCAATGACTCCGAATTTGCCAGTTTCGTAATCGAGTCGCGCAAAGGGAACGTCATAAGGCTTGTCAAACACCCAAGAACCTTCACCGAGTTCATCAGAAACGAAAACTTCGGTACTAAGAGAGGTACTCCAGACCGCAACGGCATCTCCATCGAGCGGAAAACGTTTGCCGGTGATCCAGGAAAACAAAAAAGTCCCTTCCCCTTCCGAGGCCATGAAAAATTGACCTCCGACATACTTCAAGTAAGTAAACGGAAAATTCGTCACGCGTTTTGTACCGGGCACCCAATAATTGTATTTATTTTCACCTGAACGAAGGATCAAAGCGGTAAACCATGCGTCTCCCACCAGTTCATCCAATGCGACTACATCTTTGGAGTAGGAAGTGACAAACTGCATCTGTTGCAGATCAAATAAAGCCACTTGCGCATCCGGAGAAGAAATATCAATATGCTCTGAAACCAAGATCAGTGGGTAAGGCAATTCAATGTCGTAAACACGCTCCTCGCCCGTGTCAGGATCGATATCATAAATTCTCTCGTCCGGGATCGCATAGCTACCAAAATGGGCCAGCACCACACTATCTTTTTCAAGTAATACATCCACTCCCGCTTTGCCACGCGCCAAGATTTTCCCGGCGAATGGTTTAAAATGGTTGTACTTGGAAAACTTCAATTGGCCATCAGACTGCAAGATGCCGAGTTGGTCATTTACGATCAGTTGGAGTTGTCCCTCCTGCAACTCAATCTGCTGCACAAAACCCTTATGAAGTGGTTCCAATCGGGCATTCAACACTCGTCTTTGGTCCGGACCCGAGCTGATGAATTCTTGGTATTCATCCTCCCACACATACTTGGTACTATCCAATTCGTATACGTAGAAATAACCCGGATCATTTGGTTCTATATGGTATTCGAGCACATTCAACACTTTAAATCCGGTGTAGACTTGAGGAACGATCCAAGTACCAGCAGTATCAATTACACCGTATAAATCCCCATCCGCTGATTTTTTCAAGTCCAGATAAGGATGGTTGTAATAGGTCAATTGGGGCAAGTATGACGTGGTTGCGAGCTCTTTGCCTTCGTGAAACACCACATAATCTTTGCCCTTTCTGGCTATGGAGAAATAACGACCGTGATCAATCTTTTCGTAAGCCGCCGGAATAAAAGTCTCCCAATTTGGATGGTAATACCCTTGTTTTTCACGAAAGAGCACGTAACCTTCTCCATCTGACGTGATTTTACTGAACGACGTCGGAACAACTAGCTTTCCATGTTGATCCAGTAATCCAAATTTTCCTTCTTTCAGAACTAGAGCCAAGCCATTTTGGAACGGTTGTGCATTATCGAACTCTGGTTTAACCAACCAAGATCCATCCGGTCGAATAAATCCCCAGTTCGCGTTCACTTTTACCAATGCAAAACCATCATAAAACTCGGAAGCATATGAAAATGTAGGTTGAATGACTACTTCTGAACCTCTTTTAAATCCAAAAAGTCCCTTTTCTTGATAACTGCGCAACTCCTGCGCCTGGTAATAAAAAGCGAAACAGAAAAACAGGATCGTAGTAATGTAGCGGCTTGACATACGTATTCAATTTCTAAAGATGAAGGTACAAATTATTAAAGCACAGAATTCAAATGCGGGGTGTTTATAACAAGTGTCGGGGTGTTAAAATTGGAAAACGCGAAGTTCTACCTTTGTTACATGCTCGATGAACGATCAATACACGCACTCATTGCACTGATGGACGACCCCGATGAAGGCATCTTTACACATGTGCGCGACAAACTGATGGAACTTGGTCCGGATGCTATTCCTTATTTGGAATCCTCATGGGAAGAACGGGATTTTGGCTTGTTGTTCCAGTCGCGTATCGAGCAGATCATTCACGATATCCAGTTTGATGCGGTGAAACACGATCTTCATGACTGGTACGCCAGTGCGGAAAAAGATTTGTTGAAAGGAGCCCTGATCGTAGCACGATATCAATATCCTTCATTGGATCAGAAAAAGATCGAGCAGTTCTTAGAACGCATTGAGCGCGATTGTTGGTTAGAGATCAACCCGAACATGACCGCATTTGAAAAAGTGAAGGTCTTGAATAAGATCTTCTTTGGCACTTACGGATTCAGTGGAAATGCTAAGAACTACAATTCGCCTGTAAATTCCTATATCAATACGGTTGTTGAGTCCAAAAAAGGAAATCCACTCAGTTTGAGTATTCTATACAGCTTGATTGCTCAACGACTTGACATGCCTGTATACGGTGTTAACTTGCCCAATCATTTCATTTTGGCTTACATGGATGAGAACGGCACCAATCAATACATGTCCAACGCCAACGAATACGGCGTGTTGTTTTACATCAATTGCTTTTCAAAAGGGAGCATTTTTCACCAGGATGACATCATTCAGTTTCTGAGCAGCATTCAACAACGTCCGCAACCTTTTCATTTTCAGCCGTGTTCCAATTCGGATATTTTACGCCGCATGTTGACGAACCTCATCGCATCGTTTCAACAGGTTGGCAACTCTGAAAAAGTAGATGAATTGGTTCAATTGCGTGCTATACTGGATTAATTCCCGGTAATTTCCACATCCAACTGCAATTCTTTGATGGCATTGATCATTTTCAATGATGGTTCCACACGCAATTTACGCGAAGGCATGCTCACTGAAATATTATCCAAGTGATCAACCACTGTAAATTTCACCTGACATTTCCCATTGGATTCGGAAAAGATCATTTCCAACCTACTCATAACCAATTGATCCAACGTTTTGATGGGAATGGTAATGTTCATTGTTGTGGTTCGGTTCTCCATCAGATCTTGCAACTGATCGATCTGTGAGATCACAAATTCGATCGGCTTTTGCTTGGTGATCTTATCCGGATACGGTCCTTCCTGCACTTTTCCGCGGATCGCCACGAACAGGTCTTTTACCATCATGTGTCGCAGTTTCAGGTAAGAATCTCCGAAAATGAATTGCTTGTGGCTATGACTGTAATCTTCGATCACCAAGATTCCATAAGGCTTTCCGTTCTTAGTGGTGCGGTGTTCTACGTCTGCTACGATGGCCGGAATGATCAATTCACGTCCGTGATGCGGCACCAGATCACTCAACATAGCCACATTCCCGTTGCAAAACGCTTCGATCTGCACACGGAAATCGTCCAAAGGATGACCGGAAATAAAGATTCCGACCACTTCTTTTTCATTGTTCAATTTTTGGATCAAGGTCCATTCTTCACACACTGGAACAGTCGGTTCAGGCATTTGAATGGCAGAGCTTTCTCCGAACAAGGAAACTTGTGAAGAAGACTCATCGCCTTGCAGGGAAGCTCCGTATTTCAGGGCATTTTCAATGAAGGTTCTTCCCGAACTATCCGGGTGGAAGTATTGGGCGCGATGGACATTCTTAAAGGAGTCAAAACATCCGGCATTTGCCATACTTTCCAAAGCTTTTTTGTTCACCAATCGTAAATTGAGTCGCTTGGTCATATCAAAGATCGAAGAGAAAGGTCCATTTTCCCTGCGATCCAGAATGATGTTCTCCACCGGTCCGCTCCCCAATCCTTTGATTCCTCCCAAACCAAAACGAATAGCTCCGGCTTGGTTCACGGTAAATTCGTAAGCGGATTCGTTGACATCTGGACCTAAAACTTCCACGCCCATGCGGCGACATTCTTCCATGAAAAAGCTCACCTGCGAGATATCGTTCAAGTTATTCGAAAGAACCGCAGCCATGAATTCCGCCGGATAATTGGCTTTCAGATATGCCGTTTGATAAGCAACCCAGGCGTAACACGTGGAGTGTGATTTGTTGAAGGCGTAAGATGCAAATGCCTCCCAGTCCTTCCAAATCTTTTCGAGAACCGTTGGATCATGTCCGCGCTCTTGTCCTTGTTCAATGAACTGCGGCTTCATTTTATCCAGGATGTAACGCTGTTTTTTACCCATCGCTTTTCGCAGGGCATCCGCTTCTCCTTTTGTAAATCCGGCCAATTTTTGCGACAACAGCATTACCTGCTCTTGGTAGACGGTAATTCCGTAGGTTTCCTTTAGAAATTCTTCGCAGGCATCCAAGTCGTATTTTATCTCTTGCTCGCCATTCTTTCGTTTGATAAAATCGGGAATGTACTCGAGTGGACCCGGACGATACAGTGCGTTCATGGCAATGAGATCCGCAAAAACCGAGGGCTTCAATTCGCGCATGTATTTTTGCATCCCGGGACTTTCGTATTGAAAGATCCCGACTGTTTCACCGCGCTGGAATAATTCGTACGTCTTGAGGTCATCTATTGGAAATTGATCCGGATCCAGGTCTATTCCGTGTCGGATTTTGACATTTCGAACTGCATCTTTGATCAAGGTCAGGGTTTTCAGCCCCAAAAAGTCCATTTTCAGCAAGCCTGCTTCCTCTGCTACCGAGTTATCGAACTGGGTACACCACATGCCCGTATCTTTCGCCAAGGACACGGGAACGAAATTCGTAATATCATCCGGAGTAATGATCACTCCACAGGCGTGAATTCCGGTATTTCTCACAGAGCCTTCGATCCGTTGAGCTTGTTGCAGCACACGTGCACGCAAGTCATTTCCTTTCGCTATTGCACGCAATTCTTGGACGTTTGCAAAATCTTGAGGCGAGTTGGCCAATTTTTCGGCCAGTTTTGGTTCCTCCCAGTTGAAAATAGCATCCAGAGAAAAGTTATCCGGTATGAGTTTCGCCAAAGCATTCGTTTCGTGCAAAGCCAGGTCCAGTACGCGTCCAGCATCTCGAATGGATGATTTAGCCGCCATGGT
>CAYRVL010000050.1:5018-19254 GCA_964427665.1 uncultured Fluviicola sp.
GAAACACCCATGTCCCGCGCCGCCTGACAGAAATCCTGAACGATGAGGAAGTAACCCGGATACCCGGTACGTTCGATCGTTGCCAATTCGAAATCCAAACGGTCGCGAATCTCATCCGTGATCTCATCATAGCGTCGTTCAGCACCTTTGTACGTCAAATAACGCAAATAGGCGTTCTCACCGCGCTTACCACCATCGACGTCATCTTGAGGATCTTTAAATTCTTCGGGAATATCGAAGGCAGGCAAAAGTACTTCCCGTGCCAATGCATACGGTTCAATTTTATCCAAGATCTCGGCAACACTTTCGATCGCTTCAGGCAGATCTAGGAACAATTCCTTCATTTCCTCGGATGACTTGAAGTAATATTCATCATTCTCCAAACCAAAGCGGAAATTGCGCCCTTTTCCTTTAGGTGTTGCAATTTGTTCTCCATCGCGCACGCAGAGCAACACGTCATGTGTACCTGCATCCTCTTTGTTGGCGTAGAATGTATTGTTTGTAGCAACCAATTTGACCTGGTGCTTCTCAGCTAGCTTCACCAACTGTGTATTGACACGATCTTCATCTTCCTGACCGTGGCGCATGATCTCAACGTATAGGTCATCTCCGAATTGTTCTTTCCACCAGATGAGTGCCTCTTCCGCTTGCTTTTCACCGACATTCAGCAATAAATTCGGAACTTCACCGCTCAAACTACCGGTCAAGACGATCAGATCTTCCTTATACTGTTCAATGACCTTCTTATCGATACGCGGCACGTAGTACATCCCTTCTGTATGCGCAATGGATGCCAATTTGATCAAGTTGTGATAACCACGCTTGTTCTTTGCCAAAAACACGATCTGGTAACCGTTATCCTTATTGCTTTTATCTAAGCGATCGCGACACACATACATTTCACAACCGATGATCGGCAACAAGGGTTTCTTGTCGAAAGGTTCTCCTTTTTCTTCTGCTTCTTTTCGTTCGTTTTCTAAGTCTTTGTTAATTCCTGCAATCGCTTTTTCAAAGTGAAAAGCAGCCATCATGTTTCCGGTATCAGTGAGGGCAACCGCCGGCATGTTGTGTTTCAAGGCTTGTTTGATCAAACCTTTCACATCCATCGTTGATTGCAGGATCGTGAACTGTGTATGATTGTGTAAATGCGCGAAAGGCAAATCTTTCAGTCGCTCCCAAGCAGCCTGTTCGTCGATCGAAATCGTTTCAACTGCTTCTGCACTTTTCAGTTTTGCACTGGCCTCTTTGAGATTGACATGAACTAAACCGATCGGTTGGATCACCCCCGGATGTACCGTTTTGAAACGGTTGAAATAGTCCATTTCAACACGTAATTCATCTGCAGTAAAGACCTCGCGACGGATCAATTCAAAGAAACAACGTGTAGTCGCCTCCACATCGGCAGTTGCATTGTGCGCTTCACCAAATGGCACATTAAACAGGAACTGATGCAACTCCGTAAGGGTTGGCAATTTGAACTTACCTCCTCTACCACCCGGAATTTTGCACATTTCGGCGGTTGTTTCGGTACAAGTATCCAGAACAGGAAGGTCGTGCATGCGCGTTGGGATATCCACTCGCAAGAATTCGGCACCCATGATCTTCAGGTCGAAACCAATGTTCTGCCCCACTACAAAACTTGCTTGTTCCAAGGCGACATTGAACTCTGCGATCACATCTTCCAGATAGGCACCTTCCTCCATGGCCAATTGGGTGGAAATTCCGTGAACCCTTTCTGCATCGTACGGAATATCGAATCCAATCGGTTTGATTAAGAAGTCTTTGGCTTCCACCAAATTCCCCATGTCATCATGCAATTGCCAGGCAATCTGAACTGCTCTCGGCCAATTACCCAAATCTGTGATCGGAGCGTTCCAATCGCGAGGTAAACCGGTTGTTTCCGTATCGAAAATAAGGTACATGCGTGTATTGAATTATGCGAAGCATAAAGTTACGCAAAAGCGATCAGTCAAATAGAAGACCTGTCGGTGGTTGTTAATAAGTTAGGATGATTTTTTGATAACACCTGCAGTTGGCGCTTACAGCTTCGTATGATCGTGGAAATATTCCATTTTGTAATTCCCGATATGGATTCTACTCCGTTTGATGCGCTTGAGTTGGATGAAGAAATTGATCCATCCAAACAGGAACGTTCCGCTTGCCATAATGTAGAAGGTGAATTCGATAACAGTTGCCTCATGCATGGTCAACAACCCGCGAATAGAAAGTCCGGCAATTGCGAAGTAGAGCGACGTTCGCATGAATGACAGCAAGGTTGTTTGATTGGCCATGATCGTGCGCTGGATTGCCAGTTGTTCCCGCAAGATCAGATCTTTATTCAGTTCAGATTCCATTAATTTTCATCTTTAGGAATCACGTACACTTTGAAACGTAATTCCTCCATTTTCTTAGGGGTGTTGGTTACCAAAAAGATCCGTCGATCTTGCTGGTAATATTTTCCGTTGGTATCAAAAGTAAGTACAATTTCCGCTTGTTGTCCCGCCGGAATGGTATCCGGATACGAAATCTTGGTACACGAGCAAGCCACCTTGTAGTCGGAAATGATCAGCGGTTCGTTCCCCTTATTGGTCACCACGAAGGTATGCGAAAGCAAAGCACCCTCTTTTGTTTTAGGAAACTTATGAAGCGGCGTTTCGACAAAAAAATCCGCTGCCTGACCAAAGCCGACAGCGGATTTCAATATTATCAGCGCCAGTAATAAGCTGCGCATAAAATTAGTTGTTTGTTGGTGCTCCGGTGTTGTTGATCGGAGAAGCGCCTTCAGCTGGAGGAGCAACATTTCCTTTGATCTTCAAAACTTTCGTTGGCTCATTGACTGCATTAGAAATGATCGTCACGGATTTATTGATCGCGCCCGTACGTTTCGTGTCGTACTTCACAGTGATCTCGCCTTTAGCTCCTGGAGCGATTGGCTCTTTCGGCCATTCAGGAACTGTACATCCACATGAACCTTTTGCACTTTGAATGATCAACGGCTCGGTACCATTGTTTGTAAAAACGAATGTACATGTACCATTTGCTCCATTCTTGATGTTTCCGTAATCGTGAACTTCTTTTGCAAATTCGATCTTAGGTCCGTTTGTTACTTCTTGAGCAACTGCTTTATTCAAGCCAACTGTGGCAACCAAAGCCAACATCATGGTAAATAATACTCTTTTCATTTCTTAGCGTGTTTAATAAATCAAATGTAATTTTCTTTTTTGTCTTTCTCTATATGTTAACACCTCTTTAACGAAAACTATGCCGTTTATTGAAGCGTATCGATCATTTGCTCGAACGTTAGATCAATATATTTGATCCGATTCTCGATCATCTCACGTTCTTCTTTGGGAAAGTTCGGGTTTTCTTTCAGTAACAAATTGTAGTAAAACAGAACTTTATCTTTTCGTCTCGGTTGTAAAAACAAGTCGTACGCACTAGCTAGAGACTGCAAAACCATCGGTCGATTTTTATACGTTGGATAATCGCGGATCAAGGTATCACCAATGGCTACGGAACGTGCATGCATCCCTAAACTGGCGAAAATGATGTGTGCTTTATCCATACTCGCAGGCGCTTGCTCAGATTTCGGAAATTGATGGGCAACGGATAAGCATTTTTCCGCATACAACACCCCGAGTTTCGGATCTGTTAGTCGATTTGGATCCACTTTCAGCGCACGTAGGGAATCTTCGAACTTTTTCACTTGCTCCACTGCATCTTCCACCGTTTTTGGTTTTTCAGGAGCACCCCCGCAAGCAAAAAGGAACATAACCATTCCACAAAGAAATAGAAGCTGCTTCATTACCTTCCTTTTTTAATTGCCGGAAAACGCATTTTGTAATCAACGTTTACGATCCCCTGAGAGATATTCGCCAAACGCTTCGTCAGCAATCGCTTCTTCAAGACGGACAAATGGTCGGTAAACAACACTCCTTCGATGTGATCGTACTCATGCTGGATGATTCGCGCTTTGTAGCCATCGAACCACTCATCATGAAAGGTCCAATTTTCATCGTAATAACTCAAACGAACACGCTCCTTCCGCAGTACTTCCTCTCTGATTTTTGGAATGGATAAACAACCTTCTGCAAATCCCCATTCTTTACCTTCTTCTTCTTCGATGATCGGATTGATGAAAACTTTTTTAAATCCCTCCATACCGGCCGCTTTAGGATCCTCTTCTTCATCCTCATCGCGCTCCGCAAACGGACTACCATCTACCACGAACAAACGGATCGACCGTCCAATCTGAGGAGCAGCCAAGCCCACACCAGAAGCTTCGTACATCGTTTCGAACATATCGTCGATCAACTGCTTCAATTCCGGATAATCCTTGTCAATCTCCTCAGCGTCTTTTTTCAATACCGGGTCGCCATAAGCAACAATTGGTAATATCATGCTTCCTAATTTAATTCACTAAATACGAATACAAAGTTAGGAAATAGTAACTTTCTAAACACCTTTATTTAAGTATTGAGATTTTGCAGGTAATCTTGAAGAATAATCGTGGCACTCACCTGATCGATCAGTCCCTTGTCCTGCTTCACTTTTTTTTGCATACCCATTTGAGAAAGCGCCGACGCAGCCATTTTGGAGGTAAATCGTTCATCCAAGGAGTAAATCTGCAATTCCGGAAAATTCTGCTTGAGGGCTGTCACCAAACGCCGCACGTTTTCCGTAATATGCGTGTCAGAGGCATCCAATCGCTTTGGTTCACCAACAACAAGGGTATCAATCCGTTCCGCAGGGATGAGTTTTTTGAGTTCGTCCATCAACAACCGGCTATCAATTGTCTTGAGTCCGAATGCGAACATTTTTGTGTCATCGGAAAGAGCGAGACCGGTACGCTTTAATCCAAAATCGATTGCGAGTACTTTTGACATTGCCTAAAATTAGTGAAAACAGCTCTAGGGTTTACAACCCTAGACGGGTCCTTGCAAAAAAAATGCTTATTTTATTACGCTCCCGTGCGCGAAACCTCGTAGCTTTGTTCCCATTTATTCATAACTCACAACAATGCGATCAATTATAGAAGCAGCCTGGGACGATAGATCCCTTTTGGAAAAGCCGGAAACCATTCAAGCAATCGAACATGTGATCGAAGATATCGATAAAGGAATCCTACGTGTAGCAGAACCCGGAGAAAATGGTGAATGGATCGTTAATGAATGGGTCAAAAAAGCCGTAGTGCTCTACTTCCCTATCCGCAAAATGGAAACCATTGAAGTGGGACCTTTCGAATTCCACGATAAGATGGCACTGAAAAAGGATTATGCAAAGTTGGGAGTTCGCGTGGTTCCACATGCAATTGCCCGTTACGGCGCTTATGTTGCTTCCGGTGTGATCATGATGCCTTCTTATGTGAATATTGGTGCTTATGTGGATAGCGGTACCATGGTTGACACGTGGGCAACCGTTGGTTCATGTGCACAGATCGGTAAAAACGTGCATTTAAGTGGTGGTGTAGGAATTGGTGGTGTTTTGGAGCCATTGCAAGCCGCGCCGGTGATCATTGAAGACGACGCTTTCATTGGTTCACGCTGTATCGTGGTAGAAGGAGTACGTGTTGGCAAAGAAGCCGTTTTGGGCGCGAATGTCGTATTGACAAAGTCGACAAAGATCATCGATGTAACGGGTGCTGAACCAGTTGAGATGAAGGGCTATGTACCGGAGAGAAGTGTTGTTATTCCCGGATCTTATACAAAATCATTTCCAGCAGGTGACTTCCAGGTGCCATGTGCATTGATCATCGGAAAAAGAAAAGCTTCAACTGATTTGAAAACCTCGTTGAATGATGCTTTGAGAGAGCATAATGTGGCGGTTTAATATCAAATATCATGAATACACAATTATTACGTAAATCGAGAAGTATAATTTTGCTTTTAACTGCAATGACAATTCTTCAAGCGTGTGGAATTGGATTGTTAGTTAGAGGAGCAGCAAAAAAAAGAATTACTATTGAAAACAATACTGTTCCTCCAGATTTTATAAAAAAAGATCAAACGTTAATCATTCTTTTGTGGGGTGACAAATCATACGATAAATATGCAATTAAAGCATTTAAACAATTTTATAAGGGAAAAATGGAATTTGTATCATTTAATGAGTTATTGACAAATCCTAAATATGAAGACTTAGAATCTTACCCGTATGTTTTTTCACAAGGACCGGGCGAATTAAAAATGTACGAAGGGGGTTCGTATACTTATTCATTTGAAGGAGGTCGTCCATTCCACATATTCGATCGCGCAAATAAGACTTTTTACAGAAGTCCTTTCCATTCGAGTTTTTTCTATCGAATAATACAAGCGTACGCTAAGAAATTGAATACGTACATTAAATAAGAATTTCTTGATTTTACAAATAAAAGCTCGGTAGATCCGGGCTTTTATCGTTTTGAGACCTTATTAGAACTGATCACGCGCTGCCGGGAACATTTGTGTCGACCTACCTCAAAACCACGGATTGCTGCATGCTTGGTGCGTCTTCCCTGTACGCGAGCTCGCCACAAGCGCCAAGAGGAAGGCTTCAATTCTCGTCGCATCAATTCGATCACTTCTTTTTCACTCATCTCAAACTGCAGCTTGATCGCATCAAATGGAGTGCGATCCTCCCATGCCATTTCAACAATACGATCGATATCTTCCTGGGACAACTGTTTCATAGACTTGAAAACACTTTTCCAGTATTAAATGTTTTCAATACCATGAAAGGTGTAAAAAAACAGCATTTACCGGAGAAGATCTGCTCACATTGTAAACGGCCCTTTTCATGGCGCAAGAAATGGGAACGCGATTGGGAAAATGTCCTTTATTGCAGTGATAGGTGCAAAAAAAAGAGGGACTAAATGCCCCTCTCAGAAAAAATTATTTCTATTTAGAACTTGAATGATAAGCCTGCAGACATAACTGGCCCACCAATTCCCAATTCAGCATTTAAACCAATATTATTGGTAAAATAATAACGCATCCCTAGAGCAGCTCGGAAAGATACCGGAAAGAGCGCACCTTTTACTTGATAATCTGTTTGTTCAACATCATCCTCCCAATACCTAACGGTTCGAGTATTAAACCCTGCACCAAAACCCAAATAAAGATCTAATTCGGGAGTAGCAACATCGAAGTGGTAGTTAAAACGAGCCTGAACACGAACTCGTCTCATGGCTACTTTACCTGTCTTGTCGTCCGTTACAGCATTACCCATTCCATCATAACCTACAGTATCTGTGACGGTTCCTTTGTAATCAATTCCGTTGAATATGGCATCTACGCCAATTCCGAATTTGTCTGCAAGCATATACTCCACACGAGCTCCAGCAGGCCCATATCCACCTATAGTTAACCCGGTAAATTCTTCAGCAAAATTCTTCGCGAAAAACTTTCCAAAGTTTGGAAACCCGTAATATGGATCTATGATCACATTTCCTTTTGTCGCTGCTTGAGCCTTTGCGTAGTTACCAGCCGTTAAAACAACAACGAATGCTGTAACAAGTGTAAGTATTCTTTTCATGTTTATATTTTTAAAAGAAAGGCGGGCCTTCTCAATTGTTAACAGCAAAATAAATCAACAAATATGCCAAAACCAAATTCAACAACAGAATTCCTTTCTTTATCGAAAATTCCTCATAAATCATCGAAATTAATAAAACGAAAAAAGGCCCGATTGCTCAGACCTTTTCTATTCTTATTTGTGGTATTAAACCCCTTGTTGCAACTTGATCAAATTCAATGCAGAACCCGCTTTGAACCATTCGATCTGTTGCGCATTGTATGTATGATTCGCTAAGATCTTATCCGAGGAACCATCTGTGTGCACCAACTCCAGAGTTAGCGGTTTTCCCGGAGCAAATCCTGTCAAATCGATAAAGTTGATGGTGTCGTCCTCCTGAATCTTATCATAGTCCGATTCTTTGGCAAAAGTCAAAGCCAACATCCCTTGCTTCTTCAAGTTCGTTTCATGAATACGTGCAAACGATTTTACCAATACAGCACGCACACCTAAATGTCGCGGCTCCATCGCTGCATGTTCTCGGGAGGAACCCTCGCCGTAATTATGGTCGCCCACAACGATAGTCGGTATACCGGCAGCTTTGTACGCGCGTTGCGTTGCGGGCACTTCTCCATAAACACCGGTAAGTTGGTTCTTTACTTCGTTGGTCTTGCCATTGAACGCATTCTCCGCTCCGATGAGCATATTGTTGGAAATATTGTCCAAATGACCGCGGTAACGCAACCAAGGTCCGGCCATCGAAATGTGGTCGGTGGTACATTTTCCTTTAGCCTTGATCAATAATTTTGCTCCCGTGATGTTTTGACCATCCCAAGCCGGGAAAGAATCCAACAATTGCAATCTGGAAGAATCTGGAGCTACAAGCACTTGAACAGCCGATCCATCCGCTGCCGGAGCCTGATATCCCGGATCCTCAACCGCAAAACCTTTCGTCGGCAATTCATCGCCTTTTGGAGGTAACAATTTCACCTGTTCGCCTTTATCATTTGTCAACGTATCGGTAATCGGATTGAAATCTAAGCGACCTGCAATAGCTAACGCAGCCACCATTTCCGGAGAAGTTACAAACGCATGTGTATTTGGGTTTCCGTCCGCACGCTTGGAAAAATTGCGGTTAAAGGAATGTACGATCGTATTCTTTTCCTGTTTTTCAGCTCCTTCACGATCCCACTGACCAATACAAGGACCACAAGCATTGGTAAATACCTTGGTTCCCATTTTTTCAAAGGTCGCTAAGATACCATCGCGTTCGATAGTGTAACGCACTTGCTCCGAACCAGGGTTGATCCCAAATTCCGCTTTGGGCTTTATGCCGTGTTCAACAGCTTGAGCAACGATTGATGCAGCGCGCGACATGTCTTCGTAGGACGAATTGGTGCACGATCCGATCAATCCCCATTCGACTTGTAATGGCCAACCGTTCGCCGTCGCCTCTGCCTTCATTTTTGAAACCGGTGTGCCGCGATCGGGCGTGAAAGGACCATTGATATGTGGCTCCAAACTGGAAAGATCGATCTCGATCAATTGATCAAAGAAGCTTGCAGGATCAGCATAAACTTCAGGATCTCCCGTCAAATGTTCTGCGATCTGATCAGCCAGCGCCACCACTTCAGCACGACCGGTAGCATTCAAGTAGCGACGCATCGCGTCATCGTACCCAAACGTTGAGGTGGTTGCTCCAATTTCAGCCCCCATGTTACAGATTGTTCCCTTCCCGGTTGCGGAAAGTGAGATCGCTCCCGGTCCGAAGTATTCAACTACAGCGCCCGTTCCTCCTTTTACGGTCAGAATATCGGCAACTTTCAGGATGACATCTTTCGCAGAAGTCCATCCGTTCAACTCTCCCGTCAATTTAACACCGATGAGTTTTGGAAATTTCAATTCCCAAGCCATTCCAGCCATAACGTCCACCGCATCGGCTCCACCTACACCAATTGCCAGCATTCCCAATCCACCACCATTCACGGTGTGTGAATCTGTTCCGATCATCATTCCTCCCGGAAAGGCATAATTTTCCAGCATGACCTGGTGAATAATTCCCGCTCCCGGTTTCCAGAATCCGATACCGTATTTATTGGAAATGGATGAGAGGAAATTGAACACCTCGTTGTTTTCATTCAGGGAACGTTGTAAATCGGCTGCAGCGCCAATCTTTGCCTGGATCAAGTGATCGCAATGTACTGTAGATGGGACAGCTACTTGTTTCCGTCCTGCTTGCATGAATTGAAGCAAAGCCATTTGTGCAGTGGCATCTTGCATCGTTACTCGATCCGGAGCAAAATCCACGTAAGATTTGCCACGTTCATAGGTCTGTGTGGCACTACCTTCCCACAAGTGTGTATACAGGATCTTTTCTGTCAGTGTTAAGGGTCTCCCCACTACTTTTCTCGCTGCCGCAATGCGTTCCGGATAGGATGCATAGACCTTGCGAATCATATCTAAATCAAATACTGCCATTTTGTTTGTTGTTTTGGTTGCTACTAAAAGTACGAATTTCTGAAGTAGCACCTTGTTAAATAAACTTTATAATGTGATCGATTTTTTCGATGTTCCGATACACAAAAAAGCCCAATCGTGCGATCGGGCTTTCTATCAGTAAATGAAGTCTTGCTTAATTCACCAACAATTTATGAGATGGAGCAAACTTCGTCAAGTTGATCCCTTTCACTGCTTGTTTGTATTCTTCGATCGTTGGAGTTCTTCCCAAGATCGTAGATAGAACCACTACCGGTGTAGAAGACAATAAAGATTCTCCTTTTTTGCCATCTGCATCTTCTACTACACGTCCTTGGAACAAACGTGTTGAAGTAGCCATTACCGTATCACCTTTTTCGGCTTTTTCCTGGTTACCCATACACAAGTTACATCCCGGACGTTCTAGGTACAACATATTCTCGTACTTCGTGCGCGCTTCCGCTTTTGGTGCATTGTCGTCGAATTCAAACCCGGAGTATTTTTGCAACACTTCCCAGTCGCCTTCTGCTTTCAATTCATCCACAATGTTGTATGTTGGAGGAGCAACCACCAAAGGTGCTTTGAATTCCACTTTTCCGTTCTGAGCTTCTACGTTTTTCAACATTTGAGCCAAGATCTTCATATCACCTTTGTGTACCATGCACGAACCGATGAATCCAAGATCCACTTGTTTTGTTCCTCCGTAGAAAGACAACGGACGGATCGTATCGTGTGTGTAACGTTTAGACACATCTTTGTTGTTCACATCCGGATCGGCGATCATTGGTTCAGCGATTTGATCCAGATCAACCACCACTTCTGCATAATATTTCGCATTCGCATCTGGTTTCAAAGCAGGTTTTTCACCTGAACGGATCTCCGAAATGCGTTTGTTCGCTCTATCGATCAAGCCCTGAAGCACCTTATTCTTGTTGTCCATACCCTTATCGATCATGATCTGGATACGACTCTTAGCAATCTCCAATGACTGGATCAAGGTTTCATCTTCGGAAATACAGATCGATGCTTTCGCTTTCATTTCAGCCGTCCAATCTGTAAATGTGAAGGCTTGGTCAGCTGTCAAAGTACCGATATGTACCTCGATCACACGTCCCTGGAATACGTTTTCACCACCAAATTGGTGCAACATCTGTGCTTGGGTGGCATGTACCACATCGCGGAAGTCCATGTAATCTGCCATGGTTCCTTTAAAGGTAACTTTAACTGATTCCGGAATTGGCATGGAAGCCTCACCTGTTGCTAAAGCCAAAGCCACAGTTCCTGAATCGGCTCCGAATGCAACACCTTTCGACATACGTGTGTGCGAGTCACCACCGATTATGATCGCCCAATCGTCTACAGTGATATCGTTCAATACTTTGTGGATTACGTCTGTCATTGCATGGTACACCCCTTTCGGGTCGCGTGCCGTGATCAAACCGAATTCATTCATGAACTTCATCAACTTCGGGATATTCGCTTGCGCTTTCTTATCCCAAACGGATGCAGTGTGACATCCTGACTGGTATGCTCCATCCACAATCGGTGAAATAACCGTTGCGGCCATGGATTCCAATTCTTGCGCGGTCATCAAACCAGTTGTATCTTGCGAACCAACGATATTAACCGTTACACGCACATCTGAACCGGCATGCAATGTTTTTCCAGGAGTTGTTCCAACAGCATTGCGGTTGAAGATCTTTTCTACCGCTGTCAAACCTTGACCATCGTGTGAGATCTCTTTCGAAGGAGCAAACACCGTAGGCGCTGTAATCCCCAAAGTTTTCGCTGCGAATGTCTGGATCTTCTTTCCGAACACAATTGCGTAAGATCCTCCTGCGCGGATGAACTCCATTTTCTGCGGCGTCAAGGATTTCGAAATGTCGATCAATTCCTGATCGCCGTTATATAATTTCTTTGTTTTTGTATTGATGGTCAAAACGGTTCCTGTCGCCACGGAATACTTTTGTTCCAGGATCGGTTCTCCGTTCTCGTCGCGCACCAATTCGCCATTGGCATCTGTCTTTTTCACCCAGTTCTTCAAATCGATCCCGATACCACCGGTAACATCTACCGTTGTCATGAAGATTGGCGAAATTCCATTCGTTCCACCAACGATCGGCGCGATGTTCACGAACGGCACGTATGGACTAGCAGGTTTTCCGGTCCACAAAGCCACGTTGTTCACACCCGACATGCGCGATGATCCCACACCCATTGTTCCTTTTTCTGCGATCAACATCACGCTCTTGTCTGGATGCTGAGCTCGCAATGCTTTGATCTCTTCCTGAGCCTGAGGCGTGATCATGCATTTCCCGTGCAATTCGCGATCAGAACGCGAGTGCGCTTGGTTACCCGGCGACAATAAATCCGTGGAAATATCTCCTTCTCCGGCGATGAACGTTACAATCTTGATCTCTTCCGGAACTTCCGGCAATTTTGTAAAGAACTCCGCTTTCGCATAGCTTTCTAAAATATCTTTTGCAACGGCATTTCCGGCTTCGTAAGCTACTTTCAAGCGGTCAGCATCTGCATCGTATAAGTACACTTGAGTTTTCAAGACCTCAGCTGCACTTTTCGCGATCGCAGGATCGTTACCCAAGGCAAGATCTAACAAAACGCCGATTGATGGTCCACCTTTCATGTGCGACAACAACTCGAATGCGAATTCCGTTGAAATTTCAGCAACTTTTTCTTCACCAAGAATGATCTCCTTCAAGAATTTTGATTTCACCGTTGCTGCAGGAGTTGTTCCCGGCAACGTATTGTAAATGAAAAACTGAAGGGAATCTTTTCTGTCAGCGTGATTCACATCCTTGATCTGGGCGATGATCTCGCTCAACAATTCAGCACTATCAATTGGTTTCGGGTGCAGTCCCTGACCTTTGCGCTCTTCAATCTCTCGAAGGTAATCTTGATACATGTTCATAAACGGAGTTTTTCGTTTCTCTATTAAAGTTGCTAATTGTACTATCTCCGAACCAGGAATTGAAGCTATATCTGGGCGAGTATGCTAACATTTTCGCTTGATGAACTTCTGTTTTGCCTTGAAGACCTAAAATGCCCTGTTCGACGCGCGAATTTAGGTATTCGAAATGGAAAATCATGAAGCTATTGGCTTAAAAAGCAGAACAAAATTTACTTTTGTGTGTGCCTTAGGTGAAAAAGCGACAAAAAATCCTGATTTGAAACATTTTCACACACCCACCCTCTTGAATTTCAGAATTAATCCCTACATTTGCACCCCGCTAAAAGTTGGCGGGAAATAAATTATTAATTAGTTTAATTATGAATTCTTACGAAACTGTTTTCATTCTTACTCCCGTTTTGTCTGAAGATCAGGCAAAGGAAGCAGTGCAAAAGTACGAAAGCGATTTGGCTGCCATGGGCGGTAAATTAACGCATTCTGAAAGCTGGGGCCTTAAAAAATTGGCTTACCCGATCCAGAAGAAATCTACTGGTTTCTACTTTTTGTTCCAATTCGACGCTGAAGGTTCAGTGATCGCTGATTTGGAATTGGCTATGAAGCGTGACGAGCGTGTCATGCGTTTCTTGACTGTGAAAATGGAAAAGGAGCATGTTGCTTATGCTGAGAAGCGTCGCAAAAAAATGAGTGGAGCTCCGGTTGAAGCTTAATTAATTTACCCAAAAAATTAGAAACATGTCACAAAACGATATTCGCTATTTGACTCCGATCAACATCGAGATCAAAAAAGATAAATACTGCCGTTTCAAGAAAAGTGGTATCAAATTCATCGATTACAAAGACGCTAACTTCTTGTTGCGTTTGGTGAATGAGCAAGGAAAGATCCTTCCTCGTCGTATTACTGGTACTTCAGCGAAATACCAAAAACGCGTTAATAAAGCTATCAAACGTGCTCGTCACCTGGCTATCTTGCCTTACGTTGGCGATATGTTGAAATAGTCGGTGGTTGAACCCTTAATGAACAAAAATCATGGAAGTAATTCTTAAGAAAAATATCGATAAATTAGGTTACAAAGATGAAGTAGTTTCAGTTAAGCCTGGCTACGGACGTAACTTTTTGATCCCTCAAGGATATGCGGTTTTGGCTACGCCATCTGCTGTTAAAGCTCACGAGGAAGTATTGAAGCAACGCGCTCACAAAGAGTCTAAAATCGTTGCTGAAGCAGAAGGAATCGCTGCGAAATTGGCTGAAGTTACTGTTAAGATCTCTACGAAAGTAGGTGAGAACGGTAAGATCTTCGGATCTGTTAACACAGTTCAATTGTCTGAAGCGTTGAAAGCTGC
>CAYRVL010000051.1:0-11081 GCA_964427665.1 uncultured Fluviicola sp.
AAGATCCCTTCCAATTGCTTACGTACGAAGAGCCAATGCGCAAATCGCCCTAAGAAACCAAGTGGCAATTCGTAGCTCACAATATCGGTCATTTCCACACCTCCTGCTACAGCTTTAAAATGGTGCTCGTGGTGCCACATTTTGTAGGGTCCCGTGCGTTGTTCGTCCACGAAGAACTTGCCGTCGTGTACGTATTTGATCTCTGTGACCCAATTCAAAGGAATTCCTAAAACAGGGGAAACTTTATAGGCGATCATCAAGCCCTCGTACATTTTTTGAGGAACGTCTGTAAGTACTTTGAACCCCATGTAATCTGGTGTGATCACTTGCAAGTTGTTTGGTGATGAGAAGAAATCCCAACAGGTATCCAGATCGGCCTTAATGAATTGTGTGCGCTTGAGTTGGTACATGTTTTTTCTTCTAAGAACAACTCAACATCCTATTTGGTTGTAAAAAAAGATGAAAATGCATGATTTCTTGGAGAATCGTTGAAAGGCAATAAAAACTGAAAGAAACACTATTTGAAACGCAATTTAACCATGCGCCCGCGTTTGCTTCTGATCCGTTCATACGTAATGTAATTCAACTGTAGCGTATCAAAATGCTTGTGTGCGAGGGTCTTTATCAATGAGTCAACTTGATCTTTTGAATGGTAACGTTCTCTGCGCTCCAATAGAACACCCCGATCCGGATTGCGAAACAGATAAATTGCTTCATACACTTCTCCAATGGGCCATTCTGCAGGATTCTTGCCATGACTTTGGTAATCTGACACGTACCACTCGCGTACACAGAAAACAAAGTTCCCTTTCATATAACGGGTTCTTGAAATTGTATCTGTTACGTTATATCGATTACTGCGAAATGTAGTTTTCTTGTATTTCTCAAAACGAAAGGTTTCGATGCAGGTTGAGTTGTTTTGTCGGACACGGATCAATTTAGCATGTAAATCAACCTTTTCCTTCTCTGTCAACGTAGCATTTAACCAATCAAAGGAAACGCTCAAACCAATAATTACGAATAAAAGGAATTTCATAAGGCTCGCAATCAGTTAAGTGACATCTCATGCAATCGCGGATGCGATATAAAAGATTCCCTGAAACCTAAAATTCCATAATCAGAGGTACTTTTTCTCCATCAAATACCCTTGCACATAATCCTTCACTCCTTCTTCCAAGGTATGGAAAGGTTTGCTGTAGCCTTGATTGATCAATTTCTGCATGTTGGCCTCTGTGAAATACTGGTATTTGTCACGGATATCCTCCGGCGTATCGATGAACGAAATGTTTGGTTCTTTATCCAAAGCGTAGAAGGTATTCTTTGCAAGGTCCAAGAACGTACGTGCCTTGCCTGAGCCCAAGTTGTAGATCCCAGATTTTGCTGTTCCTTCCATCAAGAATTCGATCACCGAAACCACATCCTTCACATACACGAAATCGCGCATTTGTCCGCCATCCGTGTAATTCGGGTTGTGAGAACGGAACAAACGCATACTTCCATTCTCATTCACTTGATTAAACGTATGGAAGATCACTGAAGCCATACGTCCTTTGTGGTATTCATTCGGTCCGTAAACGTTGAAGAACTTCAACCCGTACCAATGTGGAGGTGTTGCGGTTTGTTCCAATGCCCACATGTCGAACCATTGTTTAGACCAACCGTAAGGATTTAACGGTTGCAACTTCGGCATGTCCGCCTCGTTGTCGTCATAACCCAATTCTCCCAAACCGTAGGTAGCAGCGGAACTAGCATATACCAACGGAATTTGCAAGCGCACACAATGGTTCCAGACCATTTTGGAGTAGTTCACATTCAGTTCGTCAAAAATAGCTTTGTCAAATTCGGTGGTATCTGTGCGCGCACCGATGTGCAAAACATGTGTTACCTGATCTCCATGAGCGGACATCCACGCGTCGAACTCACTGCGTTCCACTTTTTCCGCGTATTGCTTCCCTGCAAGGTTGGCATCCTTTTCTGTTTTTGAAAAATCATCTACCAACACCAAATTAGTGATCCCTTTTGCGTTCAAAGTACCCGCGATGCAACTTCCGATAAATCCTGCTGCTCCTGTGATTACGATCATGTTCCGAACTTTTTTTGGCAAAAGTACAAAAACATGTTAAGCCTTGAGCATCTCTAGTGTTTTGTGGGGATGTTACCAAAATCATTTACTAAATTTGTCCTGTAAAAATTCAGTAGTGGAAACAGTTTACATCACACGCAGAGAACACTTCAATGCTGCCCATAAATTATGGCGGGAAGATTGGTCAGACGAAAAGAACGAGGAGGTTTTTGGGAAATGCAGCAATAAGAACTGGCATGGACACAACTTTGAGATCTTTGTTACGGTTAAAGGAAAGCCGAATCCGGACACGGGTTTTGTGATCAATTTGAAGGATCTGAGCAAGATCGTCAAAGAGCTTGTGGTGGAACCATTGGATCACCGCAATTTGAATTTGGACGTTCCGTTTTTAGCCGGCAAATTGGCTTCGACAGAGAATATGGTGATCGAGATCTGGAAACTGATCGAGCAACCGATCCGTGAAGCGGGTGGCGAGTTGTGTCGCTTGAAACTGGTAGAAACCGAAAACAACTACGTGGAATACTACGGCGGTGCTGAACCTTATTAACAATTATCCGTTACACTGAAAAAACTGACCGTGAAAGACGACTTATACAACGACGAAATAACGCAGCGATTATCCGGGGTCTACAAGACCGTATTGCAAGATATCGGGGAGGATCCGGAACGTGAAGGATTGGTCAAAACACCGGAGCGCGTTGCCAAAGCGATGCAATTTCTGACGCAAGGATACGCGACCAATCCGGAGGAGATCCTAAAAAGTGCCTTGTTCGCAGAAGAATATTCCGAAATGGTGATCGTGAAAGACATCGAAGTGTATTCCATGTGCGAACACCACATGCTACCGTTCTTTGGGAAAGCGCATATTGCCTACATTCCAAACGGAACCATCGTTGGTTTGAGTAAGATCCCACGAGTGGTGGATGCTTTTTCGCGGCGTTTGCAGGTACAAGAGCGTTTGACGATCGAAATCCGCGACTGTATTCAGAAAACTTTAAATCCGAAAGGAGTCGCAGTGGTCTTGGAATGTCAGCACATGTGTATGCAAATGCGCGGTGTTCAGAAACAAAACTCAGTAACCACTTCGAGTGCCTTCACCGGATTATTCATGAATAATGAAACAACCAGAAAAGAATTTATAAATTTAATTCAAGCTAAATTACATTGACCATGCAAGAGATGATCGACAACTATTCGTTCGACACGATCGAACAAAAAACAGCAGCCAAACACTTCTTTGCAAAAGTGTATGCATTCATGTTCGGTGCATTATTGATCACTGGAGCCATCGCTTATCAATACGGAACATTGGAGTTTGCGTTAACGTATTTCTATAAAGTCAATCCAAAAGGTGGCGCCTCCCCAACAGGACTATTCTACTTGGTGGCCTTTGCACCGGTAGGTGTCGCATTGCTTTTACAGGGAATGGCGCAGCGCTTGAGTTTTGCAGCGATGTTCGGCTTGTTTGCACTATACAGTGTACTTCTCGGATTTGCACTTTCTACGATCTTCATCGTCTACACAGATTCCTCTATCCTATCTGTTTTTGGTATCACTGCCGGTACGTTTGCGATCATGGCAATCATGGGTTACGTTACACCAATTGACCTGACTAAATTCGGAAGTATTCTGATGATGGCGTTTTGGGGGATCTTCCTGGCATCGATCGTCAATTTCTTCTTGGAAAGCGAAATGATGGATTATGTGATCAGCATCATCGGAGTATTGGTCTTTACAGGATTGACAGCTTACCACATGCAACAATTGAAGCAATTGGCTCACGATGCACAGTTGGATGAAGCAACAAAGAACAAACTGGCTTTGCTGGGTGGATTTACACTTTATGTGTTGTTCGTAAACTTGTTCTTGTCGCTACTGCGCTTGTTTGGAGATCGCGAATAGCATAACAAACTTTAACAAAGAACCCGGTATACGTTGTGTGTATCGGGTTTTTTTGTGTGTAATTTTAGGTCATTCATAAAATATAAGAACAATGATATCTTTTGGACCTGCCATGCTGATCGGATTCCTGTTCATGGGCATTGGATTACTGGTTGGCTGGCGCTTAAAAATGAAGTTTCGCGAATTCTCGCAAATTCCCTCTATGCAACGTTTAAGCGGTAGAGAGATCGCAGATCGCATGTTACGTGATCACGGTATTTACGATGTGCGCATCACTTGCGTGCCCGGTCAACTTACGGATCACTACAACCCCATGAATAAAACCGTAAACCTGTCGGAAGAAGTGTACCACGGAACGAATGCCGCAGCGGCTGCGGTTGCAGCACACGAATGCGGACACGCTGTGCAACATGCTGCTGCCTACGCACCGTTGCAGTGGCGTTCGAAATTGGTGCCGCTTCAAAATGTCAGTGGTCAGGTTTTGAATTTCATCATGATCGCCTCGATCTTTGGTGGATCTTTGCTGCATGAAATGTTCCCGATGCGCGCCATGTTATGGACCATTGTGGTTGCCTATGGCATCATCGCCTTATTTAGCGTAGTGACCTTGCCGGTAGAATTTGATGCATCGAAACGGGCTTTGGCTTGGATCCAACGCAGCGGAACAGCTACATCGCAGGAATTCGATCGCTCTAAAAAAGCTTTAAATCTGGCAGCAACCACTTATGTAGTAGCCGCTCTGGGGTCGTTGACGATCTTTATCTACTACTTGTTGCGACTTTTAGGGTCCAATGACGAGTAATTATTGAAACAAAATACTACATTTGAAAAAAAATTAGAGCAATGTCTGGAAATAACGATAAACACGATACTTTCTTTGAAAGTACAACAGTTGGAATCGGATTCGTTTACACTGTGATCTTATTGGCTATTATCGGAGCGATCTACGCTTTCGGATAATCGAAAGGAGGAAGTGATTCCTCCTTTTTTTTAAACCCCTTTTTCGATGCCGTTCAATTCAATTTTTGCTTGGGTGATGAAGAAACGAATTCACAAGATTGAATTGTTTCGCAAATACCCGCTAGAGGTACAGCACGAAGTTTTTGAGCGCTTGATCCAAGCTGGAGTCTCTACCAAATTTGGCAAGGAACATCATTTTGATGCGATTCGGACATATTCCGATTTTCAACGAGCCGTTCCTTTGAACGATTATGCATCCATGAAACCATGGATCGATCGATTGATGGAAGGTGAACAGCAGTTGCTGTGGCCGAATGACACCAAATGGTTTGCTAAAAGTTCCGGAACCACCGATGATCGAAGTAAATTTATTCCAGTGACACGAGAAAGCCTCGAAGAATGTCATTACAAAGGAGGAAAAGACCTCTTAGCCCTGTATTACGAAAACTTCCCGAATCGCAAACTCTACAAAGGAAAACACTTGATCGTAGGCGGAAGCGCACAGATCTTGCCCGTTGCACACGACATGTACAGCGGTGATCTTTCAGCGATCATCGTCAAGAATCTGCCTTGGTGGGCTGAGTTGAGACGAACCCCATCAAAAGAGATCGCGTTGATGAGTGAATGGGAAGAAAAGGTCGAAAAAATGGCCATGAGCACCATGCATGAAGATGTATACATTTTAGCTGGTGTTCCAAGTTGGACCTATGTTTTGGCCCAAAAGATCCTGGAAATTTCCGGTAAAAAAGACCTGCGTGAAGTGTGGCCGAATTTAGAATTATTCATGCACGGTGGCGTGAGCTTTGAACCATATCGCGAAGCATTCCAAAAATTGATCCCGTACGACGATATGCATTACGTAGAAACCTACAATGCATCCGAAGGTTTTTTCGGAATTCAGGATGTGGATGGTTCCCAATCCTTGCTTTTGATGCTGGATTACGGTATTTTTTACGAATTCATTCCCATGGATCGGTTTAATGGCATTCATTCCACAGACGTCATTAGCTTGAGAGATGTGCAGCCTGGAGTAAATTATGCCTTGGTGATCTCTACCAATGGTGGCCTATGGCGCTATATTGTTGGCGATACTATCCAATTTACCGAGACTTTGCCTTACCGTTTCCAAATTACCGGACGTACGAAGCATTTCATCAACGCATTTGGCGAGGAGGTGATCGTTGACAATGCCGACAAAGCCATTACCGAAGCATCAAACCGCACCCAAGCTCAGATACGTGAGTATCATGCGGCACCGGTTTTCATGAACGAAAATCAAAAAGGGGGACACGAATGGATCATCGAATTCGTACATCCACCGGAAGATTCCCATCGTTTTGCAATCGTTTTGGACGAAACATTGCGGGCGATCAATAGTGACTACGATGCCAAACGCACGAACAACATGGCGCTTCTTCCGCCGGTGATTCACGCCGTTAGAAGCGGCACCTTTGAAGAATGGATGCGTCAACGCGGGAAATTGGGTGGACAAAACAAAGTTCCACGACTTTCCAACGAACGCGCATATTTGGAACAACTCTTGCAAGTGCATCAACAAAAAAAATAAAGTATGTACCGAATAAGCGCATTTCTCCTTACCTGGTTGCTGGCTACCTTGTCGATGGCGCAAGAACCGAATTGGCGGAAGTTATGGGCGCTTTCTTCAGACTCCACAGCTATCTGGGACGCTGACGAAACGGGCAACTTATATGTGGTGCAAGGAAATGATATTTCTAAATTCGGACAAGATGGGAAATTGGTCGTTTCTCAAAGCATTCGCTCCATGGGGTCGATTCAGAAAGTGGATGCCGAAAACTCGTTAAAACCCACCCTGTTCAGTGAAGATCAGCAACAGGTTTGTTTTCTTGACAATGCATTAGCCTTGCAAAATTGCATTGACTTGTCAGATCAGGAGATCCAACTTGCATCCCAATTCTCCAGTTCCGTACAAACAGACCGCTTTTGGATCTACGACCAGAGCAACTCCCAACTGATCCTGATCACAGCACCTAATGCGCAACAACAACGCATTCAGAACCTAAAAGGCATCACCGCTTTTGATGAACCGTTGAGTCTCGAGGAATACAACAACCAATTGTACATCATCGACCGTACACAAAAACTTCTCGTTCTGGATAATTTCGGCAACCTTTTACATACCTGGGAATTGCCGAAAAATCAAGACGCCCATCCCCTGGGAGAGGGTCTCTTGTTGGCAATCGAAAACCAACTTTTTGCCTACGCACCAATGAGTCAGGAACTCCTGCCATTTTTTACTCAACACCAGCAACAAATCTTGAGCTTCCATTTCTCTGGTAATCGTTTGTTTGTCCAAGATCCTGTAGGCATTTCGTGCTACGAACTCCGGGATTGATCAATTCCAAGAATATTTTTCCACATTACAACGCTTGTCTGTACAGTTTTTGTAATTTAGGCAGTCCATTAAACTTGACTCATTATGCATATCGCTGTCGCTGGAAATATCGGATCGGGAAAAACTACTTTGACAAAATTGCTCGCCAAACACTATGGTTGGGAAACGCATTTTGAAGATGTGGAACAAAACCCGTATTTGAATGATTTCTATGAAGACATGCAGCGCTGGTCATTCAACTTGCAGATCTATTATCTGAATAGTCGCTTTACGCAAATCCAGGAGATCAAGAAAAGTACCACACATGTGATCCAAGACCGTACGATCTACGAAGATGCATTCATTTTTGCGCCGAACTTGCATTCGATGGGCTTGATGACGACGCGTGACTTTGAAAACTATTTCTCGTTGTTCAATTTGATGGATTCCTTCGTTTCTGCACCGGACCTGTTGATCTATTTGCGGGCATCGGTTCCTACGTTGGTGAATCAGATCCAGCAACGCGGTCGCGAGTACGAAGAAAGCATTCGCTTGGATTATCTGAAGCGTTTGAACGAACGTTACGAAGCATGGATCTCCACCTACGACAATGGAAAACTGTTGATCATCGATGTGGACAATAACCGTTTCCCGGAAAATCAGGAGGACTTGGGTAAAATTATCCAGTCCATCGATGCGGAGATCAATGGTTTATTCTAAATTCTTTCAGATTTAATCCAGAAACAGATCTTCGGTGCCGGAAGCACTGTCGAAATCTTTGAGTAAAATTGCCATATCCGTCAGTATAGCATCTTTTTGTGCATCGCGTTCTTCTGTGCCACCGAAATATTCTTTCAGCAACAATTGCGATTCCATGATTGCGTGTTCCGGAATGTTTCCTTCGAACTGCTCGATCAAGGTAATTGCTTCCAATGCGTCCATGAAATCACCATCCACCGCAAACAGTACAAAATCCGCCAGATAAGGACTAAAATCTAATTTAGAATTCCAAAATACTGCTGTCAGCGAACGTTTTAAAGGCTTGTATTGATCATCGCGATACGCATCCATCAAGGGTTCTATGGTGGAACTATCCTTCAATCCTTGAAACAATTCCGTAAGCAACATTTCATTTTCTTCACTCAGACCGTTCAACCAAACATCTAAGAGCGGAACGATTATCGAAGCATCACCATGTGCGTGGAAGGCTTTGATGGCACTCGCGATCTTTGTTTCGTCTCCACTTCGCAGGTCGGTGAGTAACTGATTAATTTTTAACTGATGTTGTTTATTGGATTTTGATGCTGACACTTGGATATTTTTTACGCAAAAGTACGAATAACAGCTATCTTTGAGCGCATGAAAAGTTGGATTGTTCGTCTCTTGTTTTGCTTACCTCTCCTGTCAGCCTGTGTTTTGGAGGAGGCTCCGTTAGATACAAAACGTAAGTTGACGATCCATGCGGATCATTTAACCGCCCAAGATAGTCTCTTTTTGACCAATTACGCCAAGAAGCATCAGGTGGACATTCAATTTCTCGTTAAATCAGCTGCACACATCAAGACAGGAATCTTGCAGGAAAAATACAGCTATCCGGCAGATGTGATCCTATTGAGCGATGAGTTTGTGATGCAGGAATTGCGTCTTGCCGGTTATTTTCAAACCATCAACCAAACCGGTATATTTGAAGGTCAACAACGTCAATTTGCCAATACCCATCATCAAATCCTACCTCTTTGTCACAATCCTTTATTGGTTACCAGTCCGAAAGATTCCGCCGCTTCGTGTATCCAGCTAAATTTTGATCTTTGGCACCGAAAGGATAGCCTTTACCCGAAAATTGAATTATTCGAACTGGAGAAAGCATTTGCAAAAAAAATCGAGGAACATCCCGGTTTGTGGCAACTTTACCGACCTGACTCGTATCGTACACAAAGTCAAGAGCGCATTATTCCCTTAACCCATTGGTTACAGCGTTCAGATTCCCAGGTATCGAACTCCATGATCTGTGTTGAGGCATTGACGATCAAAAAACGTTACATCACCTTGGTCACCGGATTGGCGATCTTGAAATTTAGTTCGAACAAACAAGAAGCCCACCGATTCTTGTCGGCATTCCAAGATTATCAGCACATATTTTCTGCGGCGCGCAAACAAGTTCCAACCAATAAAAAAGTAGCTGCTACGCGCGAAATTCAAGATGCCCTAGCGCATTGATCCGTTTTTTTTTCAAGCGTTGTCGCTGTTTATGAAATAATTATTAATTTTCGACGACTAAACCGATTTTATCGTCTAACTATTATCTCATGAACACGAATTCTGATATTCGCCACAAAAGCTACGATTCAGATAAAGTATATCTTGGTTCTGCGGTTCAAAATAGACCACTTCTATTCCCAGCTATTCTTTCATTGTTGTTACTGGCAGCAATTTCTTACGTACTTTTCAATTCCTTTGGAATAGATGTGATAACAGTCAGTATTTCAGGACTTTGTTCACTGATCCTTGGTTTGATCCTTTTGCGAAGTCGCCAACTGATAGCAACCGCCTATTTGAAGCATAACAATTTTGTAGTGAAGTATTTGTATAATAAGCAAGCCAAGGTGATGTGCGTTAAATGTGTCAGAAAGATCCAGACGTATCGCTTTTTGGGAATTGATTTGACCTTGATCACGTACAATTTGGATGGAAAGCGGCACAAAGCGCTTTTGTTTGGGAAGAATCCTGAAGAAAATTCGCCCGAACAACTGATCTTGGAGGCTAAAAACGCAGCAGCCTAAGAAATAAAAAAAAGCAAGCCATAAGCCGGGTTCTGTATCCTTCCACCTCGAAAGGTTTCCGTAGACTGTCATTTATCTAGTCCCGAGATCACTCGCGGGATCCATCGATCTACCCTCCAAGCATCCGTCAAAAGACGAAAGAGAACGAGCAGCCCTACTCGCTTGGTTTACATGATCTTTCAGTCCGTGAGGTTTGCCTAGCTTCCGAATGTCACCACCGGAACGGTGCGCTCTTACCACACCTTTTCACCCTTACCCATCCGAAGACGGGCGGTTTATTTTCTGCTGCACTTTCTGTACCCCGTTATGTTGCCACAACAGAATCCTTCCCGTTAGGAAGCACGGTTGCTCTATACTGCCCGGACTTTCCTCCCATCATAAAGACGGGCGACAGTCGGCTTGCTTCTTACAAAGTTACTATTGTTTTACGAACGATTGGGAATTAATTCCATTTTCAGTACGAACGATCAAGGTATACTGACCTTTTTGTAGTTCACGCACATCAATTACCGGAGAATCGAAATGACCCGTTGACACGATTGTGCCGTTCATGGACACGATCATCCAGGAATCCAAGTTTTCGTCAGATTTCACCAGCAATTCATCTATTGCAGGATTCGGACTTATTGTCAGTGAAACACTGTTATTTTCGTTCAAGGATAAGTAATTATCGCGGTATTCAATTCCGGTAACGGTTTCATTTCCCAAGATCACGTTTGTTCGGATGCGCAAAATCGCTTCTTTCTCGGTAGTTGCGCGCCATTCGTACTCATGCGCTTCCGGAACGTCCAATGGCACCCAGATTCCATTTCCTGAAACTGACAGATAGATCGAATCCAATTCATTGATCGTGTGGTGAATTCGAAGCGCTGTGAATGTTCCAAAAGGAGTCGTGATCGTTCCATATCCATCCACTTGTGAGGAACGCGTGCGGTATTGCTTCCACTGCGCATCATAGATCGGATTGAGATCCAGTTTCGTGTATCCACGAGATTGGTACGAA
>CAYRVL010000051.1:11181-19185 GCA_964427665.1 uncultured Fluviicola sp.
GCCATGGCGCCAAAGAAAAAATTTGACAACGTTCCTGCTTGCGACATCGGACTCGTTGCGAGTGTTTTTTGTGATGAGCTTGTGAGCGTTGAAAAATCCCAGGTGTAATTGGCCCCTGTTGATGAGAAGTCGATCAAAGGATCCAACGCAGTACTCATAATGAAAGATTCATTCGCAACCGGAAAATGTTGTTCCGACAAGGAAATCTGACCAAAAGCAACATTGGAAAGCAATCCGGAAAGCAGTAGTATTTTTTTCATCGCAGTTTTTTTTCAAAAGTATAAAAATTAAGTGCTTAATTTTCTACACCGAAATAGCGACGAATAGAAAACTGGAAATTAACTGGAAAATGACGGGTTTCACCTAAGTAATAAGCGGTATTGAAAGGTCGGATCACATCCACATTTCCGGCACAACCCAGTTGGTAGTGGGCACCAACGCGATAATAGTAGGCCACACCAATTTCCATGGTCATTGTTTTCGAATCGTTCATATTCTGCATCCCTTTGCGATCGGCGATCAACTGCTCATTCTGCTTTTCCGTCGCTTTTCCGAATCCGGCCAATTGAATTCCAGGTGTAATTGAAGCCAAAACACTGTGACGCACTCCACCATTCCAACCGAGCGCCAACGGAAATTCAAGTGAATACAATTGACGCGCAGCAAACGATTCCTGACGCAAAACCGGTTGTCCGTTCACGGTCATATTCGAAGTTCGGTTCCAGATCACATTGTTCACGAACTCCGATCGAATACCAATTCCCGCCTGCATTTCCATTGATCCGGCTGCTGTTCTTACTCCAGCTGATAAACCTGTGCTGATCAACAGATCATTATGCCCGGCCACTTGTCGTTGATAAGAAGTTCCCAAACCTGTTGAGAATTGTACAAAATAGCGATCATGTTGTTGGACAGATCGCGACGATGATCCGGATCTCGGTAAAATCTCCCCTTCCTGAATGAACCAGCGCTTTTCAAGCATCAAAACTGGAAAGAACTCCTCTTCCGAACACTTGTTCTCGATCACCGGTGTTGACTGGTCGCTTGTTGTCACCCTTTCGGCAAGCACAGGAGACGGTAGATCTTCCGTGTTTTCCGGCTGGTCCAAATGTGCCTTTGGATCCATTCTTTTACTATCAACCTCTCCTACTTTATTACTATTTCCTGCTTTATCAATTGATTTTTGCGCTTTTAAATGGGTTGAACCTAATTGCGATCCACTTAGTGCTCTCGCAACAGATGCGCTGTTTTCAGATCCATTGAACCAGAAAAAGATCCCGAAGAACAAGGCAACAAGTGCAGCAGCCCACCAATAGAATGGCACACGTTTTTTCGCAGGCGCAGGTGGCAACAGGGCTTCCATTTCAGACCAAAATTCCGGGGTAAAATCAGGAACGGAACCTGATTCCGAATAAGCTTCACGGAACAAGTCATCCAACTCGTGATCGTTCATTTCCTGATAATTTCTCATATCGCAAACATTTGGTCTGACTTCTGTTCCGACATTTCCAAGCGATCACGCAGCAGTTTGCGTGCCGTTGATAAATGCCATTTGGAGGTGCCTTCACTGATTTCCAGCAACTCACCGATCTCCTTATGATTGAAACCATCGATAACGTAAAGTGTAAACACGTGCGCACTGATTGGCGGGATCGTCTTGAGCAGATCCATGATCTCTTGGTAGCTCAATCGCACCTCTCCTTCATTGACCACATTCTCTGCGTGATATTCCAACTCCCGTTCATGTTCCTTGGCAACGATCGTTTGTTGATGATTTCTTGCTTTTCGATAGTCATCGATCAAAGAATTGACGATGATTCGTTTGGCCCAGGCACTGAAATTGAGTTCTTTCGAATCCACCGACTCCAACCCTTTTACGATCTTCATGAACGCCGTGTTCAACGCGTAGCGCGCATCCTCGTGATTTGGGTGATAGCGCATACACAGCCGAATGAATTGCTTGTAACAGTATTCGTAGAGTGCTTTTTGCGCCCTGCGGTCCTGTGCCACACAATTTTTCAATATCTGCTCTGTAATTTGCATCTGCGATGGTTCTATTTGCCCAAAATACTGTAATATAGTCCTACAAACAAGAACCAGAACGCAGGCATCGCTTAAATGGTTGGAAAAATTGATTGAAATGTTGACATTGAACCTGATTCGACACGCAAAAACTGATCAAATGAGTGCAACAGGGCGAGATTTCGACCGAGAATTGCTCCCGAAAGGAATCATCCAAGCGAACATGCTGGGGGTATATTTACAACAACGGCAAATTGTTCCCGGCCAGATCGTCTGTTCCTCGGCACAGCGAACGCGACAAACGTGTAAGATCCTGGAGCAACATCTGTTTCCGGAAAAAGCCATCACATTTCACCAAACACTTTACCTGGCAAATTACCCGAATATCTTGGACCTCATTCAAGAACAGAAATTCCCGACGATAACGGTGATCGGACACAACGAAGGCATTTCCGAATTGGCTTCTTATTTAAGTGGTGGATTGCATCATTTAAAGACTTGCGGTTTCATTCAGTTGCAAAGCACTGCACAGAACTGGCAAGAACTTATTCGGGATTCGATGTCGGTTTCCGATCAGTATCGACCGGAGGTTTATTTTCCCTAGGCAGTGGGTCCTTCGGACGGACGTGATAAACAACATGAATTTGTTCCCGTTGACGCTGTTCCATTTCTTCTTGCATGCGTTGAAGCGCTTCCTGTCGCGCCAACCACTCCCCTTCCAGATCCGGTGGTTCAATGCCCAGTTCTTGTTCGATCTCGAATTGATATTTCGGTCGTTGTGGACCTAATTTTCGATAAAACACAGCCAGCGACATTCCAATGATCATACCGGCTCCATGACCTTCCCAAGAAATCCGTTCTTGTGTAGGGAAAATCCCCCAGATCATACTTCCGTAAAGGAAAAGCACGAATAGCGAAACCACTTGCAAGGGACGGAAATTGCGAAAGAATCCGGATAAAAATAAGAATCCGAACAAGGCATAGATCACACCACTCATGCCAACGTGGTAACTGTTGCTTTCCGGAGCTAGCAACCACACCGAAAGTCCAGTTCCAAGCCAAGAGATGAAAAACACACGTCCTGCGATCGCGCGGTAGTAATAGATCAATGCAGCTAACAGCATGAATAATGGGAAGGAATTATTCAAAATATGATTCACAGAAGAAACGTCGTGTAACAAAGGCATCATGAAGACTCCTTTCCAGCTGGAATAATCTTGAGGACGCGCTCCCCAATCTATCAATCCACCCGGAGTTTGCAACTGAAACACCCAAATCGTCCACATGACACCCAGTAAAAGCAATGGATATACCACAGCCTCAGCAGCTGAACCGAATGGACTTTTAGTTATCTTCATGCACCAGGTTTGTCAAAAGCTACGCCAAACTTGTTAGCTGACAAAATGGCTGCATTTCACTCCTTCAATTCCTAATTTGTTTATACTTTCGCTTTTTCTATCTGCAATGAATCGCGTTTCACACAAAAGGCATATCGCAAAAACAATTTCTTGGAGACTAGTTGGTACTCTAGATACTTTGATACTAGGCTGGATCTTGACCGGGAGTTTTAAGTTGGGAGCCGCCATTGGAGGAGCAGAAATATTTTCAAAATTAATACTCTATTACCTTCACGAACGCATCTGGTATAATGTCCGAATTTTCGACACCAATACTTCACGAATACGACACATATTAAAGACTATTACTTGGCGCTTCATCGGAACATTAGACACCATGATCATGGGCTGGATCATCAGCGGCAACTCGATTATTGGTTTAAAAATTGGTGGATTAGAATTGCTGACTAAAATGTTGCTTTATTATTTTCACGAGCGTATTTGGTACCGAAGCAAATTTGGAATTTCTGAAAACCAAGAATTGGATAAAAAAGACGATCATATTCATGTCTTCAAGAACATCTATCAGGTTTCCAAACAAGACCGAAATCAAAAAATGGGACATCAGTCCCTCATGATACTTTTAACCGGACTTTCAGGATCAGGCAAATCAACTGTAGCAAATCAATTAGAATACAAACTATTTCGAAACGGTATATCAACCTATTCGTTGGATGGAGACAATTTGCGCATCGGATTGAACAAAGGACTAGGTTTTAGTGAAGAGGACCGAACAGAAAATCTGCGGCGCATTGCAGAGGTAGGAAAACTTATGGTAGACGCAGGTTTGGTGACTATCGGAGCCTTTGTATCGCCCATGAAAGCTGACCGGGAAATGATCCGTTCGATAGTAGGAGAAGAACAATTCATTGAAATCTACATCAGTACACCGCTGGAAGTTTGCGAACAACGGGACGTGAAAGGTTTGTATGCCAAAGCCCGAAAAGGCGAGATCTCTAATTTTACGGGAATTTCAGCACCGTATGAACAACCGGAACATCCGGCACTTGCTATTGATACCTCCAAAACAAGCGTAGAGGATGCCGTAGAAATGATCTACGAATTCTTGATGCCTCAATTGAAAAAAGCTCATGAATAAGTATTACTTGAACTATTTGGACGAACTTGAGTCGGAAGCCATTTTCGTATTGCGCGAAGTGGCCTCCCAGTTTCGAAATCCGGTCATCTTGTTCTCTGGTGGAAAAGACTCCATCGTTGTGACACATTTAGCCAGAAAGGCTTTTTTTCCAGCTAAAATGCCCTTCGCCCTTCTCCATGTGGATACCGGACATAATTTCCCGGAAACGATGGTGTTTCGCGATCAGTTGATCGAATCATTGGGCGTGCGCTTATTGGTAGGATCGGTACAAGAATCGATCGATCAAGGGCGCGTGGCTGAAGAACGGGGTAAATTCGCTTCTAGAAACGTCTTGCAGATCACCACGTTGTTGGATACCATCGAAAGTCACCAGATCGATTGCGCGATCGGAGGTGGCAGACGTGATGAAGAAAAAGCCCGTGCTAAAGAACGTTTCTTTTCTCACCGCGATGAATTCGGGCAATGGGATCCGAAAAACCAACGTCCTGAATTGTGGAACTTGTTCAATGGAAAACATTTTCAAGGTGAGCATTTTCGTGCCTTTCCGATCTCTAATTGGACAGAAATGGACGTTTGGAACTACATCAAGCGCGAGAACATCGCCATTCCTTCACTTTATTTTGCGCATGAACGCGATGTGATCTGGCGCAACAATTCCTGGATTCCGGTTTCAGAGTACCTTACGCTCGACCCACGCGAAACAATTGTCAGAAAAAAGATCCGATTCCGAACCTTGGGAGATATTACCATCACCGGAGGGATCGAATCAGATGCAGACACGCTGGATAAGATCGTGGAAGAAGTTGCCGCCATGCGTCAAACAGAACGCGGAAATCGTGCTGACGATAAACGCTCGGAAAGCGCCATGGAAGATAGAAAACGAGAAGGATATTTTTAAGAAAAAGCTCATGCATTTAGAAAATAGTCAGTTATTACGTTTCAGCACTGCCGGTAGTGTAGACGACGGAAAAAGCACCCTCATCGGTCGCTTGTTATATGATTCCAAATCCATTTTTGAAGATCAATTAGATGCGATCGAAAACACGTCGCGCAGAAGAGGACATGAAGGTGTAGACTTGGCCTTATTCACCGATGGCTTGCGTGATGAGCGCGAACAAGGGATCACGATCGATGTCGCTTACCGCTATTTCACCACACCGAAGCGTAAATTCATCATTGCTGACACACCCGGACACATTCAGTACACGCGGAATATGATCACGGGTGCATCTACAGCCAATGCAGCGCTGATCCTGATCGATGCCCGTCACGGGGTGATCGAACAAACGAAACGCCATTCCTACATTGCCTCCTTGCTTCAAATTCCGCACGTGATCGTTTGTATCAATAAGATGGACCTCGTTGACTGGAAAGAAGAGCAGTTCCAAAAGATTGTTCAAGAATACGAGGCGATCCTTTCAAAAATGAGTATTCGTGATGTTCATTTTATTCCGATCAGTGCGCTAGAGGGTGACAACGTGGTGAATCGTTCCGAAAACATGCCTTGGTATCAAGGAGCGCCGTTGTTACATACCTTGGAAACATTGCACATCAGCAGCGATCTGAACAAAACAGACGCCCGCTTTCCGGTACAAACAGTGATCCGACCACAGGTTGCACCCTATCACGATTATCGGGGCTATGCCGGAAGAATTGAAAGCGGTGTATTGCGAACCGGTGACGAGATCATTGCCTTGCCATCCGGATTTACAAGTAAGATAAAATCGATCGATACGATCTCGGGTTCGCTGAACGAAGCCTTTGCGCCCATGTCGGTTTCGATCACTTTGGAAGACGATATCGATATCAGTCGTGGCGATATGCTGGCACGCGTGAACAATCAACCGAAAGCCAATCAGGAATTGGATATCATGTTGTGTTGGTTGCATGCCAATCCGGCCAAACCACGTGGGAAATACATCGTAAAGCACACCACGAACGAACAAAAAGCATTGATAACCGATATCTTGTACCGCGTGAACATCAATACCTTGGAGCGTGAAACAGAGAACATTGCAATTGGCATGAACGACATTTGCCGGGTTCGCATCAAAACCATGAAGCCGTTGATGACCGATGCCTACAAAGTGAATCGTGCAACAGGAAGCTTAATACTAATCGATGAAGCTACCAATGAAACGGTTGCTGCAGGAATGATCATATAACATGCATCCACATTTAAAACTGGCACTCGAGGCCGCATTGAAAGCCGGCGAGGCAATCATGACCGTTTACAACAGCGACTCCTTTGAGGTGGAGATAAAATCAGATCAATCGCCCTTGACGAAGGCAGATCGCATTTCACATGGGATCATTGCCGAGTATTTGAAACAAACGAACATTCCTGTTTTATCCGAAGAAGGAAAAATGATCCCGTTCGAGGAACGCGGTTCTTGGGATCTTTTGTGGATCGTCGACCCGATTGACGGCACCAAAGAATTCATCAAACGCAATGACGAATTTACCGTGAACATCGCATTGATCCAACGCGGATTACCCATTTTGGGGGTTGTTTACGCTCCTGCGATCCAGGAATTGTTTTTTGCGGAAGAATCAATTGGTGCTTACAAACAGGTGATTCTCCCTGAAAACACACTTGAAGAAATTCTTCAAAACGCTTCAAAACTACCTTTGCCAAAGGGTAATCGCCCTTTCACCGTTGTAGCAAGCAAATCCCACTTGAGTGAAGAAACAGCCGCCTTCATTGAAGAATTACGTTCCCAACATGGTGCATTGGAAAGCATTTCCAAAGGAAGTTCCTTGAAATTATGCATGGTTGCGGAAGGACTTGCAGATTGTTATCCGCGTTATGCCCCGACCATGGAATGGGACACGGCAGCCGGACAAGCCATTTGTCGCTTTGCCGGAAAAACCGTAAAAGACCTGAAAACCGGTGTGGAAATGGTTTACAATCGGGCGGAATTACTGAACAACTGGTTTTTAGTAGAATAACATTTAGTTGGCTTAATACTTCTGGAAGGACGTTTTCCTTTAGGTGTAGTATCTACGAATTTGTGTTTTTCGTTTTTTTAAGTACTTCTCACCACGAAAACACTACTTACGCTCCTATTGCTGCTTTCGGCAATATTTTCTAATGCTGCTATCAAAGAAACGGTTGCCAATGGAAGTTGGTTCAATCCATCCATTTGGAGTCCGGCCGGAGTTCCGTTGATGGAGGATACCGTCATCATCAATCATACTATTACAGTTACTGGAAATTACGTAGATTTTGGTGCTTCCTGGCTCATAGTGAACCAGAACGGGAATATTACCGGCGACACAACGATAGCATCAGAAAAACGGTTATTTTTAGTTGGTCAACATCAACCGGACAAGGGTGGTCAGCTTAAATCGGACAGGGGTGGTCAGTATGATCGGAATTTACACCCAATTTAGAGGAGTAAGGAATGTTGGATTCTTTTTATTCAGATTAACTCAACTTTTCGCTTGATTTTTTTCAATCTCCACAGATTTATGATTTGATCC
>CAYRVL010000052.1:0-6916 GCA_964427665.1 uncultured Fluviicola sp.
TTTGCTCCACTGATTTAATCAATTTGAAACCAACTATCTTTCAAGCTATTGCAATTAATTTCTCAAAACAAGCAAGGACATTTAACTTCCTCAATACGTGGAATATCCAAAGGGAGACAAGTTGATTGGGACTTGAGAATGATTATCTTCTGTTATTTCGAAAACCACCTCAATAAATGGAAAAATAGATAGCACGTTTTAATCTACGAATGAGGACGATACATGAAACTTCAATTTATACTCACCTTTATTAATCTGATTGGTCTGTAAAAGCAGATCTTTCACGCGGCCATTTGTATCCGTGCACTTATCCGTTATAAATTCCCAATTTTCCTTTTCATCCAATTTAAATAATAAAACTTTCACACCTGACGCTGGTTGTCCTGCTGAAATATCTAGAATGTGTGTTGAAAGTTGACAACTTTCGCTTTGTGCCAAAAGAAGACCGTCGTGTGCTACAACAAGGAATACAAATGTCAAAATTCTATTAATTAATACGCACACTTTATTCTTTTATAATTACTACCTTAAAAGTTAGACTCAACTAATTTGCACAATGCTTGTCACTTAATCAACCTGAATTTCCACAAACAAACTGTTAATATTTCTCACTTCTTGTGCTTTCAAATCTTTATATATCCGTATCCCTTGATTTTAATCAAAAAAAGCTTTTGTGAAACCAACCCAAATCAATCCCGCCATTTTGTCAGTGCGCAACCAATTGGAATAATTATTGACAATCCCGTGCATTCTCATTTGAAGCCCGGGAATTTTCTTATTTTTGGACTTCGCATTAAAAATACACATGTTAGGAGGACTCTTAAAAAAATTAGTTGGCGATAAATCAGCCACTGACAGAAAAAAATACCAACCTGTAATCGATCAGGTAAGCGCTATATTTCCGGGACTTGCATCGTTGTCTGATGACGAATTACGTGGAAAAACAGATGGTTTTAGAGCTCAAGTACAAGCTGCAACGGAAGCTTTGGAAAACGAAGTGACTTCCCTGCGCGAAAAAGCCAACGACATGAGCTTGGCCCTGCATGAAAAAGAAGCGATCTACGAACAGATCGATGCGAAGGAAAAAGAAATCAACGAAGTCATCGAGAAAGTTCTGGAAGATATTCTTCCAGAAGCTTTTGCCGTAGTGAAGGAAACAGCACGTCGTTGGGCACAGAACGGGCATTTGACAGTTACCGCACGTGATTTTGATCGCGATCTGGCAACATCTAAAGACGGAATTACAATTGATGGAGAGAAAGCGATCTGGCACAACAAATGGACCGCAGCTGGAGCAGACGTAGAATGGGTTATGGTACATTACGATGTGCAGTTGATGGGTGGTGCCGTGCTACACCGCGGAAATATCGCAGAAATGCAAACCGGTGAAGGTAAAACCCTTGTGGCAACCTTGCCAGTTTACCTCAACGCGCTTTCCGGAAAAGGTGTTCACGTAGTAACTGTGAACGATTACCTGGCAAAACGTGACTCCGAATGGATGGGACCTTTGTACCAATTCCACGGCTTGTCTGTAGACTGTATCGATAAGCACCAACCTAACTCACCGTCTCGTCGCAAGGCATATTTGGCAGACATTACTTTTGGTACGAACAACGAATTCGGTTTCGATTACTTGCGTGACAACATGGCAAGTGCAGTAGAGGATCTGGTACAACGCAAGCACCATTACGCAATCGTCGATGAGGTCGATTCAGTATTGATCGATGATGCACGTACACCTTTGATCATTTCCGGTCCAACACCAAAAGGAGATCAACACGAATTTTATGAGTTGAAGCCTCGCGTAGAACGCGTAGTGGAAGCACAACGCAAATATGTCAACCAAGCTTTAGCAGACGCGAAACGTTTGTTGGCCGTTATCAGTTCTCCGGCAGACGCCAATACGGATATGAAGACTGCCTTGGAAGAAGGTGGAAAAGCATTGCTTCGTGCATATCGTGGATTGCCGAAAAACAAGGCATTGATAAAATTCTTGTCGGAACCAGGTGTTAGAGCTCACTTGCAAAAAGTAGAGAATCAATACATGGCCGAGCAAGGAAAGCATATGAAGAAGATCGACGCCGAATTGTTCTTTGTGATCGATGAGAAAAACAACACGGTGGAATTGACAGAAAAAGGTATTGACCTGATCTCCGGAAATGACGACCGCAACTTCTTCATCATGCCGGATATCTCCACAGAAATTACGGCGCTGCAAAAACAAGGCTTGCCGACCGATCAATTTGCTGTACAAAAAGATGCACTTATCCGCGATTATTCCATCAAATCGGAACGTATTCACTCGGTAACGCAGCTCTTGAAAGCTTACACCCTCTTCGAAAAAGAAGTGGAATACGTGATCATGGACGGAAAGATCAAGATCGTAGACGAGCAAACAGGTCGTATCATGGAAGGTCGTCGATATTCTGACGGCTTGCATCAAGCGATCGAAGCAAAAGAAAATGTAACCGTGGAAGCTGCTACGCAAACGTACGCAACTATCACACTTCAAAATTACTTCCGCATGTACCACAAACTTTCGGGTATGACCGGTACAGCGGAAACTGAGGCAAAAGAATTCTGGGACATCTACAAATTGGATGTCGTAGTGATCCCGACCAATAAACCGATCTCTCGTAAGGACCAAAACGACTTGGTGTATAAAACAGCGCGCGAGAAATACGCTGCTGTGATCGAGGAAGTAGGAAAATTGGTTCAAGAAGGAAGACCAGTACTGGTAGGTACAACAACGGTAGAGATCTCCGAATTGTTGAGCCGCATGCTAAAAATGAAGAACATTCCTCACCAAGTGTTGAACGCGAAGTATCACCAGCGTGAAGCGGAGATTGTTGCTGAAGCAGGTAAACCGGGAGCTGTAACGATCGCAACGAACATGGCAGGTCGTGGTACCGATATCAAATTGGGAGAAGGAGTACGTGAACGCGGTGGTTTGGCCATCATCGGTACAGAGCGTCACGATTCTCGCCGCGTTGACCGTCAGTTGCGTGGTCGTGCTGGTCGACAAGGAGATCCGGGTTCATCTCAATTCTTTGTTTCCCTAGAGGATGATTTGATGCGTAAATTTGGTTCTGAGCGCATTGCTCGTGTCATGGACCGCCTAGGATTGAAAGAAGGAGAAGTGATCCAACACAGCATGGTATCGAAATCGATAGAACGTGCACAGAAAAAAGTGGAAGAAAACAACTTCGGAATGCGTAAGCGCTTGTTGGAATACGATGACGTGATGAACGCACAACGTAAAGCCATTTACAAAAAACGCCGCAATGCCCTTTTCGGAGATCGTTTGGATGTAGATATCTCCAACATGTTCTACGATGTGGTTGAATCCATCGTGGCTAGTCACCAAGGACGACCATTCGAAGAATTTGACTTGGAATGCATGCGTGTGTTGGGAATCCAGTCACCGGTTACTTCTGAACAATTCGCTTCCCTGCGTAGCTCGGACGTGATCGAAGATGTGTACGATGCCGTGATGAACCATTACGCACAAAAGAACCAACGCATTGCTTCCGCCGTTTGGCCGCAAGTGAAGCATGTATACGAAACCATGAAACAGTTCAAGAACATTCAGTTCGAAGTTTCAGACGGTACAAAAGGCACCTACATTGTTGTGGAGCTAGAAGAGGCATACAATACGGAAGGAGCGTCCATTGCGAAAGCTATTGAAAAGAACTTGGTTCTTGGAATGATCGACAACGAATGGAAAGAGCACTTGCGTGAAATGGATGATTTGCGTACTTCGGTACAACAGGCTGTTTACGAACAAAAAGATCCTTTGTTGATCTACAAATTGGAATCGTTTGAATTGTTTAAGAACATGTTGGGTCGCTTGAGTGCTGAAACCGTTGAATTCTTGGTTAAAGCGCAGATCCCGACTACCAATCACGGAGAGGAGATCCAAACAACCAATAAAGAAGTAAGCCACGAGAATCATTACGAGAAAGCGGTTACTAATACCACAAGTACCGAGCAGCCGCGTTTCGAAGGAAGCAATGGTTACGAGGAAGCGTTGCGTAATTCGATGCAACAACGCGAAAAACAACAACCTGTCGTTGCCGAGAACAAGATCGGAAGAAATGATCCTTGTCCATGCGGTAGTGGCAAGAAATACAAACAATGCCACGGTAAATAATCGGGCATTAATTTTCAATATCATAAAAAAGTCGATGCGTGTCATCGACTTTTTTGTTTTACACCACACGTAATGTTTTTAAGAATAAATATTTAGGATTTCTTATTTAATAATCCTCAAATTTAATGAAGGTTTTATCAAGATTTCACCTGTATCATGTAAATTCCAATCTCTTAAGTTTTTATTATATTGAGCATTCACAAGTATCCAATAACGTAAAGGTTTTAAGAATATGTGATTGAATCTTCGCAAAAAGAAGGAAATAGCAATCATTGAATATCTAAAGCGTTTTCCAGTTCAGAACAGTTGTAAAATCTAACTCAAGGAACTTCTAAATAGCAAGTAATTACAAGCAAATGAAAATTTAATAGAATCAAAAACTATTTACTTCAAAACATGGAGCAACTTCAAGATTAAATATACCCTTTGAGGATTACTTTTAGAAACGAATCAATATTGGGATCGACTAAGTTATTCCAAAGTGTTTTGAGAAAAGATTATTTGTTAGTCTGATAATGGCAACTTTTGTATACTGGAAGTCCATTTATTTACTTCAGTATTAAATCGCATCATTCATCTTCAGATAAAGATACACAGGAGAATTATTCGATAACACATGACTTTTAATCATTAAACACTAGGAATAATACATCACCACCTAAATTATTTGTTTTAAATCGGAAAATCGTTTAAATTCACCCAAACGAAACGCTATGAAAAAACTACTTCTACCCTTCATCTGTTTTTTTGGATTTATAAGTTTAGGTTCGGCTCAATCATTAAATGATATCCAGCAATGGCAATCCAGAAATCCGGATAAAATTTTGATGAAACAGGATGTATTCAATCAACTTTCCAAAGGGAAACAAGAAAAAATCTCAGAAAGAGTTGTCTTTATTGAAAACTTAACTCAGGAGTTTTTAGCTAGCACATACAAATCGGACTCTAGTCCGCTTTCAGACATGGAAGAGCAAACTTTCATCAAAGAATGGCTAGCTCAGCATCCTGATATCAAAATAGTAAATCGCAGTGTCTTTATTGCCGCTGATTCGCAACAACAGGAGAATTACTTGAATCTAAATTGCCTGATTTTGAAAGGAGAGGAAATCACTGTTGAAGATATCGAAAATTATTCACACTTAAAGTAAGAGCCATGAAGTACTTTTTGATCTTTCTATTCGGCACATTTATGGTTCAATTATGGGCACAACCAGCAAATGATAATCCTTGTGGAGCGACACCATTAACTACAAACACTTCTTGTATAAACACTCCCGGAACTAATGTAGCAGCTACAGATACTCCCGGTCTTCCCACTCCAGGCTGTGCTAGCTACAGTGGACAAGATGTGTTCTATTCCTTTGTTGTTCCTGCTAGTGGTTCAGTTTCTGTAAGTTTGACAGCAGGTACAATGACAGATAGCGGAATGGCACTATACTCTGCTGCGAGTTGTGCTGGTCCTTTTACACTCATTGAATGTGATGACGATGATGGAACCGGAAATATGTCATCGATAAACAGATCCGGATTGACACCCGGTTCTACCATTTGGGTACGTGTTTGGGATTGGGGTGGTGGAACAGGAACATTTCAAATTTGTGTGACTGCAATTGCTTCCTCTGGAAGTAATACAACATGTAATGTACCTAATCCTATTTGTTCAGGTTCTCCGATTTCATTTGTTGCAAACGCTGGTAGTCCAGCTGCATCTGCATTAAATCCAGGTAATAATTACAGCTGCTTATCCACTTCCCCAAATCCAAGTTGGTACTACTTAGAAATTGACCTATCAGGAAATTTGGTAATTGACGTGACTGCTGGCTCGGATGTTGACTATGCTATTTGGGGACCATTTACCAATTTAGCAAATGCGATTGCCAACTGCAATAGTTATGGCGTTCCTTCTGATTGCAGTTATTCGCCTTCCCCCATTGAACAGGTCATTATAAACGGTGTTGTTTCAGGTCAGGTTTATGTTCTACTTGTCACTAACTACGCAAACACGGTTCAAACGATTAACATCAATGAAGCTGTCTCCAATACTGCGTCAACAAACTGCGCAATCGTCCCACTTCCTGTAGGTTTAACCCAATGGGATGCCTTTTTATTTAACGATGACGTTCGGTTAAGTTGGACAACAGCTTCGGAATCGAACAACGATTATTTCGCGGTTCAACATTCAGTTGACGGTCTAATATGGGAAACCTTTGATATCGTTGAGGGACATGGAAATAGCAACCAGAGTATTTCTTACAATTCTACACACGACACACCTGCTGATGGAACGAATTATTACCGCTTAATGCAAGTTGACAAGGACGGTAATTTTACTTTCAGTTCGATCCTATCCGTGAATTCAACTAATATTAACTCCCTAACAACTTATCCAAACCCAACAAAAGGAATTGTAAATGTTCGTAAAGGTGATTCAGATTTTAACAAAGTATACCTAACAGATCTAATAGGCACTGTCATAGAGGTTCCGTTTACGGATAATCAATCTGAAGTGACTATTGATTGTTCGAAAATTGAGAACGGTTTGTATACCATCACTTTAATTTCAGATAAAGGAGAAAATCATACCAAACAAATCGTCATCAATAGATAGATAAACGTGTACAACGCGGTAAATAGGAAACGAAATTCGTTTCCTATTTAGTTTATGGCGAAATACGAGTATTTTTGATTTGTGAAAAAAATCGGAATCATTGGAGCAGGAAATGTTGGTCGGGTGATCGCGCGTGTTTTGCAGGAAGCGAATCT
>CAYRVL010000052.1:7016-18024 GCA_964427665.1 uncultured Fluviicola sp.
TTGGAGCAGGAAATGTTGGTCGGGTGATCGCGCGTGTTTTGCAGGAAGCGAATCTGGCAATCTGCGGGATCACCAGTAAAAACGGGGGAAGTGCCGCTGCATTGGCTGAGGAACTAGGAACGCACGTTATCGCGGATTGGCAAGAATTTGCTGGCGCTGACCTGATCTTGGTCGCTGTTCCAGACACTGCTGTACTTCACGTGATCTCCGAAGCAGCTACCATTGCGCCTTGTGCCTCCGTGAGCGGAACTGCGAGTATTCACGGTTTAAAGACTTCGTTTCCGGTAGGTGTTTTTTATCCGCTTCAAAGTTTTTCAGTAAACAGAACGATCTCCTTTAGCGACGTACCCATCCTCATCGAAAGCGCTGACAAGCCATTTCAGGAACTTTTAGTCGACTTGGGAAAACGGATATCGAAGACTGTTCAGCTCTGTTCCGAGGAAGATCGCAAAAATCTGCACATAGCAGCCGTATTTGCCAACAATTTCACGAATCACCTGTTGTATCATGCAGAACAGTATTGCAAGCTGCACGGAGTCTCGTTTGACCTTTTAAAACCGTTGATCAGCGAAACCATCGATAAAGCTTTTGCCATAGGACCATATTCAGCGCAAACAGGACCCGCACGACGAAACGACCAGACAACGATTACGGAACATTTATCAAAGTTATCCGGTGAAGCCCGAGAACTTTATCGCATAATGAGCGAGAATATACAAAGTACTTACAAATGATTAGTTACAAAGAACGATTAAATCACGTTACCACCTTCATGTTTGATGTAGATGGCGTATTGACAAACGGAGATGTGTTATTGATGAATGGGGATGTTTACCGCACCCTGAATTCAAAAGATGGTTACGCGCTGCAATATGCGAGCAAAAAAGGCTACAAGATCTTCATTGTTACCGGCGGGAATAGCTTGGACGTGAAACACCGGTTGGATAATCTGGGAGTTACAGAAGTACATTTGCGTAGTGCAGATAAACTACAGGTGTATGAACAGATTTGCGAGAAATACCAGTTGCGCGACGAAGAGGTTTTGTATATGGGCGATGACATCCCGGATTTACCGGTTTTGAAGCGCGTTGGTGTGAGTACTTGTCCGCAAGATGCCGTCCCTGAGGTGAAAGCTGCCAGTCATTATCAATCGCCGCTAATGGGCGGAAAAGCATGCGTGCGCGACGTGATCGAGCAAGTATTGAAAGTTCAGAATACCTGGATGACCGAAGAGGCGTATCATTGGTAGATTTATCTTTGTTAGAAATCACATAACGAGATAGAACACATAGTTTTCTTTCCCGCAGATGCGCAAATTTTAGCGTCGCCTACTGGTCAACGGATTCCCGCTCGACTGTCCGTTCGAGTTTATTTGGCTGGAAGACAAATGAGTATCGAGAACAAAGGAGAGGATGATAATTGAAAAATGAGAATGTAAAATTGAAAAGGAAGTTCAATTTAAATCTCTGCTTACTTCTTGGCTCTGCGTCCTTTGCGTTAAAAAATGAAATAAGGATGGTTCAAGCTTTTTCGCTTGCTCTTTTTCACCACAAAGGCGCAAAGATGATTTTTCATAACCCTCATCTGAAAATCAAGGACACGAAGATCTTATTCGCGGGCTCATATACCAGAATCGTCATTTAAAAAACAAATAGAAACAGAGGTAACATAGTTCTCTTTTCCTCAAACCTGCACTTAACAAGTAGTTGGTTCAAAGTCTGAACGAATTCACCTCTTCACCACTTTCGCGACCCCTGTCCCCTTTTCAGAAGTTAATTGCAGGAAGTACGTACCCGCTGCTAACTGAGAAAGATCCACTTGGTAAGTTCCACTTGCAGAGAATTGGGCATGTTCCTCGCCATGGATTCCTACAACGCGGACCTGCACCAGCTCCTCGCCTAGTTCTAAAGTCAGTTTTTCTGAAAAGGGATTTGGATAGATCTTCACCTGTGCAAAAGCGCCATTCTCAATCAATCCTACCAACTGACCGATCGGTGGAAAAGCATTGGAAGGAAACGTATTCTCGTTGCCGATCTTCACTGCATACACCGAATTGCCTCCACCGCCAATAGTCGTATGAAAACCTACGAACATGGCAAAACCATCCAAGGTATTGATCATTTCATTGACCTGATCTTGTCCCACTCCGTTGTATCCCATGCCATAACCATCCCAATAAAATGCAGATGAATAGCGGTAAACGAAATTATCTTCGCCGTCCGGAAAGGTCATGAAAACGGGATTGATCAATTGCGTAGCAACAAAGAACTTATCTCCGGAACCCGCTGCATAACGCACAGCTGTAGTGTACCGCGCGGAATGATCAGCATGTCCCTCTTCATTAAAAACGATATTTCCGTTGTAGTCCAGCGACGAACGAAACAAGTCAGCATCTGTGTATCCTGTAAAATACGATTCCCCGAGCGCCATGATGTCCAACGGCGTTAGGATCAATGCGTTGATCTGCGCCGCACAATTTTGTCCCAATTGCGTGTTCCAAATAACGGCGCCGCTCGTATCGATCTTCGCTACAAAACCTTTTTGTTTCAAGGAATCCGTATTATACCAAGTACCACCGATCACCACGTTTCCGGCATCGATCTTACGCATTGCGAGTCCGCGATCACTTCCTGAACTACCCAGTTTTTCAGACCAAAGAACTTGTCCTGTTTTGGAAATACGCGCCACGAGCACATCCAATTCTCCTGTTGCGGTGCTATCCGTTTCGCCGACGATCATCACACTGCTATCTGGCAAAAGTACCGCATCATTCACCCACTCGTAAGCGCCCAAATCCAGGTGTGTTTCCCATTGCTGATTTCCGGCAAGATCGACGAAACTAAGCCACGCATCAAAATTTCCGGACGCACCGCTTGACGAAGCTCCCGCGATGAAATAACCATAGTTTTCTATCGCCATCACGCGACGACCGTTTTCAAACTCGGGTCCGCCATACGCTTTCGACCACAAGTAATTTCCGGTTTTGTCGATATGTAACAAAAATGCCTGAGACGGCGCATCTTCAAAACTGGACGAAGAACCCGTGATCATGTAGGAACTATCTGCCAGTTGTACCACCCCTTCTCCTTTATCATAGCCATTCCCGGAATAACAGGTGTAAAAAGAAGTTTGGGCTTTTCCTAAAAACGGAAACACCAATAAAAAAGCTAAGCGAAAGATCAGTTTATATTCCATGACATACGAATTAATAAGGAACGACCAAATCCAACTTGTGATACCCAACCGATCATGTCATCCGAACCGACACCGATCGAGAAGGCATCGTGCTTGTAGTTGGCATAAAATCCGGTTCTAAACCCTCCAAAACCACCGTAAGCGCCAGACAAGGCCAATGAGAATGATTTGATTGGCTGATAGTGTACACCAGCAAATGCCATCGGAATGCTATTTAAACTCGGATACAAACGAATACCGAAATAACTTTGCCATTTCGCGGCCATTTTCGCATTGACCATTTTGGCAACCTGGATGTAACCGGGCAAAACCACCCAGCGATTTTCCGTTGTTTTTTCTACTCCCAAGGAATCGAGCAGCGAGAAATCATCGTCAAAAGCATTGTCTTCTGCCGTCAATTGATCTAATTCAAATCCGGAATACTGGTATGTAGAATCAATGCGATAACTCGTAACCGGCTGATGCATAAAAGCAAAACCAACGTTTTGAGCACTCACTTGAAACCAAGCGCTACGTCCTTTGATCCAAGGTGTTTCTAAACGATACTCACCATCGAGAGCCACACCCAATCCTTTCGAAAATTGAGAACCGGTAGAACGATACATGTCACCACGTGCGTACAGGTCAATTTGACTTGCATCGGCATTTTGAGAAAGTTCCCCATCGCGGATCAAGCCCTTAAATGCTTGCTGTACGTTCACGATATTCAAAAACAAACCGGAATGCGTGTATTTGTTCACGATACCACCTCCAATCTTCTGAAAGAGCATGAAATTCGCATTGGTATTCGAAAACGATGCCGTTTGATCCAAATACGATTCATTTCCGTAAAACAAGAGTCCGAAAACGTCTTTTCCGTAACTCAAACTTCCTGCAGCATAATACCCGGCTTTCAGTGCCCAAGTGAGGGAATCGCCGGAACCAAATCCACCTTTTCCATGAAAATAGCGCAACTCGTTATTCGACGTAAACCCGAAGCGATTGACCGCTCCATGTTCATCAAAACTGCTGTTTTTCATTGCTTCGTTGATAAACCCACCCCAAATCAAGGTATTCGACATTGCTGCATGCACGGAACTCGCATGATACTCTGCTCCGCCGTCCAACTCAATAGAAGTGTGTACTTCAAACGTCGTGTCCATATACAAAGGCTGGTTGTATTGTGCCTGAGCCGGAAATACAAGCGCCAAAAAGATCCATTTAAAGCCTCTCATTAAATGCGATTTTCAATTACCAATTTTGCTCCCAGCTTGAAACCGAAGAAAGCATTTGCCGGGATGCTCTGTTGCGTGCTACCGCTATTGGAGGCGTCAGGCGTGTTCAAGCGCACCTTAACGACCATTTTTTTGGTGATGTTCAACAATTCCAACTGCGTTTCAGACAAATTCAATTGGACGTAAGAATCTTTTTGTTGTACGCCATTCACCACAGAACCCATGATCGACGATGCGATGACCTGAGTTGCCGGAATGCTCGTCAAAGTATTCCCTGAAGCATCTTGCAAAAACAACGTGAGATCCGCTTCCATCGGGAAGGCATTGGTGCATTTCAACCAGAGATAACCCGATTTCACATGGGTGGCTTCCAGATCTTGATTCAACGAAAAATCAAACGTATCCTGCACGATCAGATCGCTCATTCCGATTTGGAGTGGCATATTCGCAGTCAATTGTACCTTGAGCGGATGTTCATCAAAAATCTCATCCCAACCACCAGAAACATTTCCCCAAGGATTTAGTTGCAACTGATAAGCGATCTCATTTGCAGCGCCGTGATTTTCAAGAAATTGTTCGATATTACTGTTCGCACCATTAAAGGATAAAACTGTTTCAGAAGGATTCAAATTCGATTGTGTTCCCGTAGCGGCATTCACAGTGATCCAATCACCGATCGACGGATGAGTAAGCGCCACTGTCACCCCTTGTTTGTTGGTGTTTTTCAGTGAAATGAGTTTTAATTTCCCATTCACTTTCATGCCGTTTTCAACTGCAATTCCAATGGAAGCCGCATCTAGATCCAGCAATCCTGATTCTATTGCTGCAAGAGCTTCAATATTTTCGACAAGCGTATCAGACAACATTTCCTGACCGAAGTAACCACGCGCGTAATCAAGGGTGATCCCTTGCATTTTTGCCACAAACCGCATGGAATCTTGATTGGTAACCACTACAGCAGAACCTGCAGGATCCGTTTTAACGATCATTTTCGTTTGGATCTTATTGAACGAAGCGAACGTTTCACCGCGCAGATCGACATCGTAACCCGATAAATCAACAAACACACTTGTAACAGATGGATTAGTCAAGGTCCCCGCGGGAGCCGTTAGATCTTTCGACAAGGTAACACCATTCTTCGTTGCTCCCGGAATTTCGACCGTAAAGAAGGTTTTAGTCGCGATCGGATTTTTCACCGTCAAGTCGATACCGCCATTTTTCACACGGATCTTTTTCAGTTGCACCTCGCCCATGTCTACTTCGTGCTCTTGTACGTCGTTCACGAAAGAGGTCCCGGGCTGCACCGTAAAAGAACTCAGTCCTAAGGCATAACTGTGATTGACAGTTGTATCTGGAATTTCGATGAAATCGCTCAAGCGCAATTCGAACACCGACCGGTCAACAGATAGTTCGTAATAACCGGCGTTCACTACCAAAATCGAATCTTCCACCAGAGATGAAAGCGTCAAACTGTCCTGGATCAGCGGTACTTGCCAATCGGAATCCCACACGGCTTGTTTGCGTTTGCACGAAACGAGCACACATGCAGCTATCAGGAATAATGCGATGGTTTTTTTCATAAGCTGTTTGAAAGATACGACCTTCGGCAAGAGGTTGGAAATCCTAAACGCGTTCGATCACAGTTGCATAACCTTGTCCCACACCGATACACATCGTCACCAAAGCATAACGCCCACCAGTGCGTTGTAATTGATTCGCAGCGGCCAGCAAAATGCGTGCTCCTGACATGCCCAGCGGGTGTCCCAAAGCGATCGCACCGCCATTTGGATTGATACGCGGATCATTGTCAGCTAATCCCATATTGCGGGTACAAGCCAACACCTGCGCAGCAAATGCTTCATTTAACTCCAAAACATCCATTTGATCTAGTGTCAAACCAGCTCGCTCCAAAGCTTTACGCGATGCTTCCACCGGTCCGATTCCCATAATACGCGGTTCTACTCCGGCAACAGCCGCAGAAACGATACGCGCGATCGGTTGTAAATTGTGTTGTTTCAATCCGTTCGATGATGCCATCAACAATGCCGCAGCTCCGTCGTTCAAACCAGAAGCATTTCCTGCGGTAACCGAACCGTCTTTGCGGAATGCTGGTCGCAAACCACCCAGACTCTCCATGCTGGTTCCCGGACGCATGAATTCGTCTTGATCGAACATCAACGGATCTTGTTTTTTTCTTGGAATGGCTAGAGGAGTGATTTCCTGCGCCAAAATACCGTTGGCTTGTGCTTTCGCTGCCTTTTCTTGTGACCAAACGGCAAATCTATCTTGATCTTCACGGTTGATCTGGTACATTTCCGCTAAATTTTCAGCAGTCATACCCATGGCATCCGTTCCGTATATTTCCTCCATTTTCGGGTTGATGAAACGCCATCCGAAGGAGCTATCGAACAATTGTTGATCACGACCAAAAGGCGCAGATGCTTTAGAAAGCACCCACGGTCCGCGCGTCATATGCTCAATTCCACCGGCTACATAAATATCTCCTGCGCCATCTTTCAGAGCGCGTGCCGCATTGATAGCTGCTGACATTCCGGAAGCACACAAGCGGTTTACGGTTTCACCACCTACAGTGATCGGATAGCCAGCCAACAACAAACTCATGCGTGCCACGTTGCGATTGTCTTCACCTGCCTGGTTCGCACATCCCATCAATACGTCCTCGATCGCATTCGGATCCAGGGTTGGCACCTTTTCCAACAAGGCTTTCAAGACATGAGCTCCCAGATCATCGGCACGCACCGGCGCCAAAGTTCCACCAAAATTTCCAATTGCGGTGCGCACACCGGCTACCAAAAAAGCTTCTTTTTCCATTTTTCAACAAGATCTATTTGTCGCCTTGAAATGCTTGGAAACACACCAAACATAGGCTTTCGTATCTAATTTATGAAGGCTAAGGTACTTAATATTTGTGGAGCTTCGTTATACAACCATCGGTTTGGGCGGGCCTGTTGAAAACTATTCCCGACAAGCTCGTGAAAACTTCCTATTTTCAGTACCCTAAAACCAAGAATACGGAACTATGAAACGAAAACTATGGATTGCCTTTGCGGCGTTCGCTTGCTGGTCGCAGGTCTTCGGACAGGCAGAAGAGCTAACGCCCGCTGAATTGCGCTACCGCGACTCGATCACCAAACTGAATCAGCAAAATAATGCCATTGCTACCAGTCAGGAGGCATACAACAAAGGAATAGAGCTTTTCAATCAAAAGAATTATACTGCGGCCATCGCTTCTTTTGAAAAATCGATCACTTCCGATCCGAATTTCACAGCTGCTTATTACAACAAAGGCGTAGCAGAAAATGAAGCTGAAAAGTATGCCGATGCCGTGAAAACGTTCAGTACCTTGATCGACAAACAAGGAGGATACGCCAAAGCATATTTCCAGCGCGGTCGCGCCTATCAAGGCTTGAATGATTATCTGAAAGCAGAAAAAGATTACGAAAAATCGATTGCATTAGACGCAAAAAATCCAAAAGCGTTTTACAACTATGGAACCTTGAAATTCTTGCAGCAAGATTACACCACAGCTATCAAGTATTTCACCAAAACGATCGAATTGGATCCTGCCGGAGCCTTTGCATACAACGACCGTGGGAGTTGTCACCGCATGCTTGGCGATTATCCGAAAGCACTCGCAGATTACGAAGAAGCGGCCCGTAAAAATCCGAATTTGGCTTTTGTTCTGAACAACATCGGAACTACGAAAAAGAAAATGAAAGACTACGCCGGAGCTTTGCAAGCTTTCAATCGCGCCATTTCCGTAGATGTGAACTTTTACATGGCTTATAACAATCGCGGGGCAACACTTTTAGACAAAGGAAGCATCGACGATGCGGTGAAAGACTTTGAAAAAGCCTTGCAGATCAATCCGAAATACGCACCGGCAGCTTCGAATTTGTCAGGGGTTTATTTTCGTAAAAAAGACTACAAAAAAGCAGAGGAATTGGCCACGAAAGCCATTGAATTAGACACCAATTATGCGGCGGCCTACGTCAACCGAGGAATGGCCCGCGAAATGTCACGCAACCTAGAAGGTGCCTGCAGCGATTGGAAAAAAGCTCGTGACCTAGGCTCCAAAGAAGGAAAATCATACTATGCAGGAAATTGTAGCAATTAAAAATACGGACATCATGAAAAAACTCTCAATAGCAGTTGCTTTGTTCCTGGCTACAACAGCTTTCGGACAGAACGTGGAGTTCAAAGCAGCAAATTTCAAAGACAACAAAGAAGGCTTGAAAAAAGCCGAAGAATCCATAGATCAGGGCGATGCCTTTTACAAACCGGGTATGGAAGCCGTTTTTTTGGTTCAAGATCCCGGAATGAATTTCGCAAAAGCCTTAAAGCAGTATGAAAGCGCTCAGAAGTTCAACCCCAACAATGGATTATTGAATTTCAAGATCGGTGTTTGTTACGCCAATTCAAACGATCCGGTAAAGAGTATCCCTTACTTCAAAAAAGCACAACAACTGGATCCAACTTGTGATCCTTTCTTAAACTATTATTTGGGTTACGCGGCGCAATTAGAAAGCAAATACGACGAAGCTACCAAGTTCTACACAACTTTTGAAACAGAATACAAAAAGGCCGATGATTTCTCGAAATTCGTGGCACAACGCAAAAAACAATGTCAGCTGGCAAAGGCCGCAGAGGCAAAACCGGTTCGTGCCTGGGTAGATAACGTAAAAGCGCTCAATTCCGATCAGGACGACTTGGCTCCGTCCATTTCTACCGATGGTTCCGAAATGATCTTGAGCTCCAATCGTGCAAATGGTCACCAAACAAATGAGATCGGTTTGTACGATCACGACATCTACTCTTCTACCCTGTTAGATAACGGCTGGAGTGAACCGAAAAAATTGGCAGGAAGTATCAATTCTACCGGGGATGACATTTCGAATTGCTTGTCGTATGATGGCACCAAAATGCTCTTGCATCGTCCTGAAAACGGCCAAACAGACATTTATGAATCGAGATTGACTGGAGCCAATTGGAGCGAACCGAAGAAAATGGTTTTCCACATTTCCTCGGATAAGGCGAATGAAAAATATGCGGCTTACAACGACGACGGTTACCGCATCTACTTTTCGCGCGACAATAACAACCGCTCTACGGGAACGGAAGTGATGTTTTCGGCCATGCAAAGCAAAATGAAGCAAGATTACATGGCAGCAGCTAATTTGCCGATCTTGAATTCGAAGTTCAACGACGGTCCGGTGTACATCACGATCGACGGAGAAACAATGTACATAGCCTCTCAGGGACACGAATCTATTGGTGGTTACGATATTTTCGTAAGTAAGAAAGTTTCCGGAAACTGGACGGCACCCGTTAACTTGGGCTATCCGATCAACACCCCGTATGATGATTTCTTCTTCGCCGCAACTGCCAACGGGAAATTCGCTTACATCTCGTCGAATCGTGCCGGCGGAGAAGGTGGATTCGACATTTACCGCGTTACGTTCTGGGGTCCGGAGAAAAAACCGGTTACCGAAACCGAAGACTATTTATTAGCTTCCGTAGCGATGCCGGTGAAGGACCACAACATCGAAAGTTCTGTAGAAGTGAAAAAGAAATCGTTAACGGTTTTCAAAGGAATTACGATCGATGCTATTTCGCGCAAACCCGTAGAAGCACAGATCGAGATCACCGACAACGGAACCGGACAAGTGATCGAAACTTTTACTTCGAATGCTGCAACCGGAAAATTCATCATCACTTTGCCATCCGGTAAAAACTACGGGATCGCTGTAAAAGCAACCGGTTATTTGTTCCATTCAGAGAATTTCGATATCCCTTCTGGTGCAGATGACAATTTGGTGAATAAAACCATCGAATTAAAGAACATTGCCATTGGATCCAAGATCGCGTTGCGTAATATCTTCTTCGACCACGGAAAAGCAACTTTACGCCCGGAATCGAATGCCGAGTTGGATCGTTTGGTAAAGTTGATGAAAGACGTTCCGAACCTGAAGATCGAGATTTCGGGTCACACCGACAACACCGGATCCGCAACAGTGAACGAAACGCTTTCCCAACAGCGCGCTGAAGCAGTGGTAGCATTTCTTACAGCGAAAGGAATTGCAGGAAGTCGGATGACCGCAAAAGGGTACGGTTCTTCCAAGCCGGTAGCACCGAATACGAACGACGAGGGCCGTCAGCAGAACCGCCGAACGGAGTTTGAGATCAAAGGAAACTAGTACAAGCAACAACAATAGGAAAGGCGTGGTCTGAGCAATCGGATCACGCTTTTTTATTCGAAAGTTAAAGAGGTCAACACAAGTTGAAAAGTTCCATCCGGCAAGAGTTCACAGGTTTAATTTCCTCCCGTCAGTTCGAGTCCGCCAAAGGCGAGGTATCGAGAACAAGGGAGGGAGAACATTGAAAATTGAATATTGAAAAGAAATCGATCAAATCGGATTTCGCTAAATTGCGAATTATAGAATTAGTTAATAATACAATTCCGGAATTCGAAAATTCGATAATTCTTCGATGTTCGAATTATCAAAATTCACAAAAAAATGTTCCGCGACAGCTTATCGAAATCCTTCCTCCCCTCCTTTATTCATCCACTGAACAAC
>CAYRVL010000053.1:0-3382 GCA_964427665.1 uncultured Fluviicola sp.
ACCAATCCCTGATCGATCATGGCGTCAGCAACTTTCACGAAACCGGCGATGTTTGCACCTTTTACGTAATCGATTGATCCATCAGCTTGTTTTCCATATTTCACACATGCTTCGTGGATTGAAACCATGATGCCATGTAAACGTGCATCAACTTCCTCTGCCGACCAGCTAAGACGTAGGGAATTTTGCGACATCTCCAATCCAGAAGTTGCCACGCCTCCTGCATTCGATGCTTTTCCAGGTGCGAACAATACGTTTGCCGCTTGGAAGTTAGCAATCGCCTCTGGTGTGGAAGGCATATTTGCTCCTTCTGCAACGCACATTACACCATTGGCGATCAATGCAGCTGCTTCTTCACCGTTCAATTCATTCTGGGTGGCACACGGTAAAGCGATATCAACTTTTACTTCCCATGGTCGCTTTCCAGCAACGAATTTCGCATTTGGAAATTGCTTGGTGTATTCTTCGATGCGACCGCGTTTTACGTTCTTCAAATCCATGACAAAAGCCAATTTTCCAGCGTCTATTCCGTCTGCATCATAAATATATCCAGACGAATCTGAAAGTGTAACTACTTTTGCTCCGAGTTGTGTCGCTTTTTCACATGCATATTGCGCTACGTTACCAGAACCAGATACTGCAACCGTTTTACCTTGGAAGGAATCATTTTTAGCCGCAAGCATTTCTTTAGCAAAATAAACACAACCATAACCTGTCGCTTCAGGACGGATCAGTGAACCACCCCAGTTACGACCTTTCCCGGTTAAAACACCCGTGAATTCATTGCGAATGCGCTTGTATTGTCCAAACATGTAACCGATCTCTCTACCGCCAACCCCGATGTCACCTGCAGGAACGTCCGTATCGGCACCTATATGACGCGCTAATTCCGTCATGAATGATTGACAGAATTTCATCACTTCATTATCTGATTTTCCTTTTGGGTCAAAGTCAGAACCTCCTTTTCCTCCTCCCATTGGCAAGGTCGTCAATGAGTTTTTAAAGATCTGCTCAAATCCTAAGAATTTAAGGATTGATAAGTTAACAGATGGGTGAAAACGCAAGCCGCCTTTGTAAGGACCGATCGCTGAATTGAATTCTACACGGTATCCACGATTTACTTGAACTTCACCCTTGTCATCCAACCAAGGAACACGGAAAATGATCGTTCTCTCTGGTTCAACAATTCGATCCAAGATCTTTGCGGTTTTGTATTTTGGATTTTCCTCAATGTAGGGGATCACAGCTTCGGCTACCTCGTGAACTGCCTGTAAAAATTCAGGTTCGTGTCCATTGGATGCTTTCACACGATCCATAAAAGCATCGATCTGTGCTTGGTACTTGCTTGACATGTTTGAATTTGTTTTAAATGAGTGTGGCAAAAGTAAGGAAATTTGTTTACCGTATAAGCTGATTTTGAGCAACAAATTGTCTCTTTGCCGCGTTTTATCTGTTAGATTGGAATCCAGTATTCCCGAAAAAAAGATTTTGATGGGCAACCTTTCTGCTGTATTTTCGTTTTAAATACGGAATCAATTAGCAAACATGAAATTTAGTATCCTATTTACCTTATTTGCAGTATTCGCAGCATTTCAAGTAAGCGGACAGCATTACGAATCGATTTACGCAGTTGCCCCTGTCGAGATTCAAGATCGTATTGATCAAAACAAATCTCAGGGGATTGATATTTTGTCAGGAATCCAAGTGAAGTACGTTCTTGGTGTGACCGGACTGACTCAGGTCAATGAAGATCAATTTAAAGCCGATTTCTTGACGCAAATCGGTTCGGATGAGCTTGCATTTTCCGCAGATAAATTGAAATTAGAAGTAATTGCTGATGCAACTGTTTCGCTGGCATCAATTCAAACATTTTTACAGTCGTACAACGCGGTGATTGTCGGTTCGTCCGCGGAATACACGCTTGAAAATTGATCAAACCTATGAAGATTTTACACAACATAACGTTTCTTTTTGCAATAACCCTTGCTACATGTTTAAGTGCAGTTGCACAGGTGAATCCAGGTACCTCTTGCAATACAGCTGGATGCTCCATGTCAGGCTCTTACTCCAGTTTGACAGGAACACCAAGTATGGGCCAATATTCCTGCTTGTTTTCTACACCCAATGCAAACTGGTTAGCGATCGGAATTGCAAATACAGGGAGTATTCACTTGTTACTTACACAAACGAATACGAGCGGAAATCCTATCGACGTTGATTTCGCTCTTTACGGACCATATACGAGTGTTTCTGCTGGTTGTCCGGTAATCGGTCCTGGTACGCCAACGGTCGATTGTTCCTTTTCAGGATCCGCTACTGAGTATATTGATATTCCAAACGCTGTAGCGGGACAAGTGTACATTCTTTTAATTACAAACTATAACGGTTCTTCTGGTACAATCAGTATTCAACAAAATCCGAGTATTCCTTCAACAGGAGGAGTAAACTGCGCCATCAACTTTAGTGCTACAACTACGGCGACACCAGCAACATGTAACCAGCCATCCGGAACAGTTACGGTAACGCCAGTGGGTGGATTTGCACCTTATACCTATTCGTGGAATATCCCGGGTAACCCGACAACACAAACTGTTACCAATGTTCCTCCTGGAACCTACACGGTTACGGTAACATCTTCTCCGAATCCGGCAAATGGTCAAACGGTGAACCCGACAACTGCTACAGTAACGGTGGGTAATAACAATGCTTCGTTCAGCGCGAGTTCAACACCGGCTTCTTGTCCGAATGGAGCCAACGGTACTGCAACAGCGAATTATGTGACACCCAATGCAGCGGGAGTAACTGCTACTTATCTTTGGTCAAATGGCGCAACAACACAGCAAGCAACCGGTTTGCTGCCAGGAACCTACACGTGTACAATCACGCTTTCTAATGGATGTACTGGTACTGCAACCACAACCGTAGGAGCGAACAACGTGACTTATTCAGCGACTTCAACGATTGTGTCTTGTGCCGGTGGAGCCGATGGTACTGCAACGGCAACCATGACTCCTGTTGTGGGGACCTTGTCTTATTTGTGGAATGACCCGAATGCACAAACAACGCAAACGGCTACAGGATTGAGTGCTGGGAATTACACGGTTACTGTAACATCAAGTATTGGTTGTACTGGTACAGCAAATGTGACGGTTGGTGAAATTCCGGGATTGACAGCGACGACGATTACGCAAGATCCTTCCTGCAACTCCGGAAATGACGGGATTATTACTGCAACGGTTACCAATGGAACGGCACCTTATACGTATTCTTGGGATAATTCAGCTTCTACTCAGAACTTTGCGAATGACTTAGAAGAAGGAACACATACCGTAACCATTACGGATAATTTAGGTTGCGTGATCACAGCAACAGAAACGTTGGG
>CAYRVL010000053.1:3482-17915 GCA_964427665.1 uncultured Fluviicola sp.
CCGTAACCATTACGGATAATTTAGGTTGCGTGATCACAGCAACAGAAACGTTGGGAGAACCGGCGCCTTTGGTAATTACTTCACTTACTCCGAATTTGATCATTTGTTCTGAGGATTCTGCAACGCTTAGTGTGAATGGGGTAGGTGGTAGCTCGCCATATATATTCACGTGGTTTGAGAACAATGTGGAAATCGGCACTGGAACTTCTATTACGGTTGATCCAGTAAACTCCGGAACACAATATTGTGTTGTTATGTCCGAGCAGTGTGGTTCACCTACAACAGATTCATGTCTGGTGATCACCTTTCCGGCGCCAATCGTTCCAAGTTTCGTTCCTGATCGCGTAAAAAGTTGTCAACCGGGAACGTTCGAGTTCACCAATACATCTCAGAACATAGCAGAGATCGACTCGGTGCAGATCAGTTTTGGGGATGGAGAATTCTTTACAGCTCAAGATGGTAATAGTGTGACACATACGTATCCGGATGCGGGTATTTATGACATGAATGTAACAGTTACTTCCATTTACGGTTGTGCCTACACGGCGTTGATTCCGGAGATCGTGGAAGTGATTGCGATTCCAACTGCTGATTTCACCATGAGTTCGAATCCGACAACGATCTTTGAAACGGTGATCAAAATGCAAGACAATTCCTCTCCTGGAGTGGTTAATTGGCAATGGTTCGCAGAAGGGGCTACGCCAATGTCGAGTACTTCACAGAATCCGGTATTTGTATTCCCGGAAGGTGTATTGGGTACTTACACGGTAGAATTGATCGTGGAGACAGATGAAGGTTGTTCAGATACGGTAGATTATGAGTTGATCGTAAATAGCGATATCTTGTTCTTTGCACCGAATTCCTTTACGCCGGATGGAGATGAATTCAACCAAACTTGGACCTTCGCTATTCAAGGTGTAGATGAATACAATTTTGAATTGTTGATATTCAATCGTTGGGGAGAAATCGTTTGGGAGACACACGATATCCATTCTCAGTGGGACGGAACTTATTTAGGTAAGATCGTACCTGCGGGAACGTATAGTTGGGTTGCTCGTGTGAAGGATATTTATTCCGATGAGAAACGGGAATTCAACGGCTACATCAATGTATTGAGGTAATTCGAAGACACATGTTTAGACAAAAGCCGTACTTCAGAAGTGCGGTTTTTTTTTTAACAGAATATTAGGATGGATCGGTTGGAACTCTCCTAATTTTGTAGGGTGAAAAAGCGAATTTTACTCCTCGGAATTATTGCCTCGGTCTTTGGTAGCCAAAGTCACGCACAAAACATAGACAGTAGTCGGTTTACTCCGGAACTCAAATACAGCTGGAACAAGAATAAACAATACATCAAGTTCACTGTGGTCAACCAAGTTTGGGTTCGTCACAGCGACATGAATCCCGGAACCAAGATCGATAATGTTCCCGTATCACAATATACGGATATCGGAATCCGTCGATTGCGTTTTAGTATGCTGGCGCAGGTCACGGATCGACTGTTCTTTTATTCGCAGTTTGGTCAAAACAACTTCAATTTCTTGTCGAAGCGCAATACCGGAGCGTTTTTTCACGATGCAATTGCAGAATATAAGATATTGCCGCAAGTACATGTAGGTGCAGGACTAACAGGTTGGTCGGGGCTTGCGCGCTTCGCTTCTCCTGCCGTAGGTTCGGTATTGGGAGTAGATGTACCACTTTATCAGCAAGTGACGAACGGTGTGAATGATCAGTTCTTGCGCAAATTGAGTGTGTATGCCAAAGGTCAAGTCGGCCGATTGGATTATCGACTTGCATTGAGTTCACCGATGACGATTAACAATTCCTTATCGCCGATCGCACCGATCTCTACGACATCGGAATTTTCAACCCTTCCGCCAAAATTGCAAACTCAGGGTTATTTCTTTTGGCAATTCCTGGATAAAGAATCTAATATTTTACCCTACACAACCGGTACCTATCTTGGAAAAAAGAAAGTGGTCAATGTAGGAGCAGGATGGATTCATCAGAAGGACGCAATGTGGAATTTGAATGCTCAGAATGACACGGTTAATCACGACATGTTACTGTTGGGACTCGATTTGTTTGTCGATCTTCCGGTAGGAAAAAAAGGTGCTGCGGTGTCTTCTTATTTGGCGTTTACCGATTACGATTTGGGTCCGAATTATGTGCGAAATGTTGGTGTGATGAATCCGGCAAATGGAACGGATGGAAGCGTACTGAATGGAGCAGGTGTGGCATTCCCGATGATAGGAACAGGTCAAACGATCTATTGGCAGGGCGGATACAAATTGCGTAATGATTTGCTTCCAGGAGGCGGAACATTTATGCCGTATACTTCTTTTCAGTTTAGTAGTTATGAGAAATTGAAGGATCCAATGCGCATGTGGAATGCCGGAGTTCAATATTTGATCCACGGAAATCATGCCGGGAAATTGAGTTTGGAATACCAATCTCGTCCGGTGTTCACTGCTGATGCAACAGGTGATTTAGTTTCGAAAAGTAAACGAGGAATGGCCGTGCTGCAATTTCAAATTGCACTGTAACAAGTTTGAAAATCGGAGTTACACGGTTACAAACAACAATACGATGAACCGAATTTCCGTAGCATTTTTTCTGTTCTTTTCCAGTTTGGCCTGGACACAAGTTTCACCCTGTGCAGAAACCTCCGCGATCAATGAAGCAATTATTCGTGTAGTGAAGCCTACCATCGGGAAGAAAATCGAGCGGGGAGAATGCTGGGATTTGGTTCAGTATGCACTAAATAAAACCGATGCTGTTTGGGATGGGTTGAATGATTTCGGCACGGAATACGACCCCAAAAAATCATGTGTGCAGCCCGGTGATGTGATCCGTTTTGAAAAAGTGCAGCTGGAATTCTCCGATCAAAAGGGGAACGGCTACACGGAAACCTTCGGTCATCACTACGCGATTGTTTACGACGTCTCGGCAACCGGAGTTCTTACCTTGATCCATCAAAATACAGGGCAATACGGTAGAAAGGTAGGATTGACTACCATGGATCTACATCATGTAACGAAAGGAAAATTGTACTTTTTTCGACCGGAAATCTAATCGATCCGCATGCGAATCCGCCATTCTTTCGGGTACAAATTGTTGAATCGATTTCCCAAATGTTTGATCCAACCCAAATGCGTTCCTTCGAATTGCATAAGTCCATAACCCGGATTTCCAGCCAAAGGAAATGTTTCACCTTTCAGGTAATGTAAAGCTTGTTCCTTCGACAGTTCAAAAACGGGAAGTTCCGGATTTAGCAAGTCAATGGACAACGCTAAAGCTTCATGTGGCATGATTCCTTTTCGCGAAATTTCTCCGATTTCCGTTCCAAGCTTGATGATACGCAATTGCTGCTTTAACTTTTGGATCAGCGGCACAAAGTTTTCTGGTACGGCAAATACGTAATTCTCCCACTGTAAAAAAGTCACCGCTGATGTTGCTTGAATAAAAGGCGTCAACAGCTGCAGGTCTTTAAATATGGTTAAGGGCAGTTTATTCGACTTAATTGGGCGTTCTTTCGTTTCGCTACATTTACGGATTACTGCGATGAAAAAACCTTCTGCCTGTTGTTTCCCGGGAATAGCGTAATGTCCTACACCGTTTCTTCCTGTTTCTGCAAAAGGCAAGATTGTTTTTATCAATTCTGAATCGGTTTGGTTCAAGATCCAGGCGATATTTTCTTCATTCTCCTGTTGATTGAACGTGCACGTAGAATAGATCAAATAGCCATCCTTTCGCAAGCTTTCCCAGCAATCCATGACGATGCGCTTTTGGCGTGACGCGCATAATTCGACATGCTGTTCACTCCATTCATCACGAGCTTCATGATCTTTTCGGAACATGCCTTCTCCCGAACAAGGAGCATCGACTACGATACAGTCGAAAACACCGGGAATTTGCCCGAAATCTGCCGGATCGTTATTCGATACAAAGGTATTGGTGTACCCCCATTTGGTTAAGTTTTCTTTTAAAACCCGTGCCCGTTGTTGGATCACCTCGTTAGACAGCAAGATTCCTTTGCCAGCCAAAAAATCGGCGATCAATGTACTTTTTCCTCCGGGAGCTGCGCACAAATCGAGGAAAATAGGAGCCTCCGGAAGATCCAGTTGTTTTAAAACGGACCAAAGCATTTGAGATCCAGCTTCTTGCGGATAGTAGGCACCGCCATGAAAGTGAGGATCCAAGGTGAAAATTGGACGCTCCGGTAGATAGCTACCATTTTCGATCCAAGGAATAGTTGTTTCACCGCTTAGATGTGATCGGTATTTCACGGGGTGTTTCCGCAAAGAAATTGGCGGAGAGTCGTTTAAAGCTTCTAATAAGGAAAGACCTAAAAAAGGATCGTTTTTGACCCGATCTACAAAATCTGCAGGCAATTTTATTGGTTCCATGTGCGAATGAATGGTAGGCGCGCTTCAGCACCTTGTGACTGATCGCCGAATAGTCCGGCGTCATACAAGAATTTTCCGGCCATGGCGATCATAGCGGCATTATCGGTGCAGTAGGCAAATTTTGGAATGTACACGCGCCATTTTTTTTGCTGACCAACAAGTTTCAATCGTTCGCGCAAGCCCGAATTCGCAGAAACTCCTCCAGCAATAGCTACTTCTTGAATACCGGTATCTTTTACGAGCAGTTCCAATTTTTTGAAAAGGATATCAAGAATGGTCTGTTGGACGCTTGCACACAAATCTGCTTTGTTTTTTTCAATGAATTGAGGGTCCAGGCTCACTTGTTTTTGCAAAAAATACAGTACGGATGTTTTTAAACCACTGAAACTGTAATCGTATCCGCTTACCTGCGGTTTTGAAAAAGTGAACGCATTCGGATTTCCTTCTTGCGCCAATTTGTCAACGAGAGGGCCTCCCGGGTAAGGTAATCCAATGATCTTAGCGATCTTATCAAAAGCCTCGCCGGCTGCATCGTCAATCGTACTGCCTTTGATCTCTAAATTCGTTGGGCTATGCACCACTACCAATTGTGTATGTCCTCCGGAAACGGTCAAACAGATGAACGGAAATTTTGGGATTTCTTGTCCTTCATTGATGAAATGGGATAGGATATGTCCGTGCATGTGATGCACATCCAATAAGGGTTTGTTCAATGCGAGTGAGAGTGCTTTTGCAAATGAGGTTCCAACTACCAAGGATCCCATCAAACCCGGACCGCGGGTATATGCGATCGCGTCGATCTCAGAAAGCGAGATGTTTGCTTGTTTGATAGCAGCATCCACCACCGGAACGATGTGCTGTTGATGTGCTCGCGATGCTAATTCCGGGACTACACCACCGTATTGTTCGTGGATCGTTTGCGTGGAAGTTACATTCGATAAAATGGTGTCATTTTTGAGTACAGCCGCTGCGGTATCGTCACAAGACGATTCGATTGCCAATATTACCGGTGCTTTTTGATTCAACTTTGTTAAATTTGTGCAGATACAATGGCAAAAATACTGAAAATTGTAAGCAGGCTGATCGGTGCACTCATAGAATGGGTCTTTGTGCTTGTTATCGTTTTTTCATTTGCAATTCGAAGCAGCCAGTTCCAAACATTTTTAGGCTCCCTGGCTACCGATTTCTTGTCAGAAGAGTTGGACACCGAAATGCGCATTGGAAAGATCGATATTCAGTTTTTGGATAAATTGTTGCTCAAGGATGTGTTCGTTCGCGATCTATATGGCGATACATTGGCGTCTTTAGAACAGATTCAAGTGACGGTAGAATCATTGGATCTCGCTGGAAATGCGGTTACCTTGAGTAATATTCAGTTGCACGACGGACGCGTTGGGATCAGTCGGGATTCAATAAGTGGCGATTACAACTACTTCTTCATAACCGATTATTTCGACTCCGGAAAAAAAACAAAAAAGAAATCCGAACCGATCGCATTAACTATTCAGTCGTTGGATATTGAAGGAGTGGATATTTCATACGACGATAATCGAAAAGGCTACAGCGAGTTCGGGATGGATTACGACCATTTGTTCTTTGATGAGGCGGTGATGCACGCTAAGAAATTCAAAGTGGGGGATGGAACTTTTGCGTTTTACTTGCAGCATTTGAGTACAACCGAGAAATGCGGATTTCGTTTGAAACGCCTTCAATCCAATTGTTTCATCGATCAAGAACGCGGAATTTTCCTCACCGGTGTGCGTATCCAAACACCAACAACGAAGATCTATTCGCATAAATTCAACCTGAAAATGTCCGATTTTGAAGGACTTCAGGAATTTGAAGATTCAGTGACTTTCGACGCCGTGATCGATTCCTCGTATGTAGACCTGAAAGATGTGGCGTATTTTGCGACTGCGCTGGAAGGAATGACCGATCGCATTGCGATTAGTGGCGAGTTGCACCGGAAAGTTAAAGATCTGGCCATCAACAATGTCGATCTGCGTTTCGGAAAGCGATCTGTGGTACGCGGAGATTTCTACTTGCCAGATTTTCGGAATTTGAAAGGTTCGCGTTTTCAAGAATCGGTGAGTTATGCGTTGGTTGATTTTGAGGACCTTACCGGTTTGAATTTGCCGAAGGATTTGGGTTCTGGACGCATCGAACTCGACCCGATGGTTGCTCGTTTGGGATATGTCGAGTTGAAACGTTCAGACATTCGCGGAACATCAGATCAATTTATCGTTCAAAGCAAGGTTATGACATCGGCGCTGGGTTCTGTGAGTGTCAATAATGGAGTAACGTTTTCCTCCTTGAATGAGGGCGGATATGCCTTCCAGCGAACTACGAATAGTGAATACGATGTGTATGTTGATAGTTTTCAGTTAGGTAAATTCATTGATAATTCCTTGTTTGGAAAAGTTACTGGTGCGGTTTTCCTCAGTGGCGTTGTTGGACAGAAAGAGGTGATTCGGATCGAAACACTAACGGGAGATGTTAAGTCATTGAATTTTAATGATTATACTTATTCCAATATTCAGGTAACGGATGGTTCCTTGAAAAACAATGTATTTGCAGCTCGAGTGAATATCAATGATCCGCATTTGAAATTGGATTACACTGGTACAATCGATCTCAGAAAGGACCACCATTATGTGTTTCAAGTTGATATCCCGCAGGCAGATCTAGGTAAATTGAATTGGACAAAGGATCCGGAATCCAAACTCACAACGTCCTTGACGATGGACATGCATGGCTCCGGATTGAGTACTTATGCTGGGAAAATTGATTTGAAGCAATTGAATTATGAAGAGCAGCGTAAAAAGATTGTGGTTCCCTCTTTGGATTTCTCCATTGAACGCAGGCTGCAAACAGATATTTTCACCATCACCAGTAATGTAGCGGATATCGAATTGGTAGGTAAAATGAATCCGAATACCATCGCGACGAGTTTAAACAATTGCATGGCCGATATTTTACCGTCTTACTTTGCCCGAGAGAAATATCCGAAAAAAGTCCAGGTACAAGATCATTTCGAGCTGAAGTTGGACGTGAAAGATGCTGCTGACTTCTTGGCCATTTTTCTGCCGGATGTGACGATTGCTTCCGGTACGCAATTGCTGGCATCGTTTGACAGTAGAACCGGGGAACAAAGCTTGGATGTCAAATCACGAGAATTGGCTTACACCGGTGTTGATGTTGATGACAGCACGTCAACGTTCAAAAAGTATTTCACTGATTTTTCACTGGTAGAAACGAAGAAGAATCACAATGTAGAAACCATTATTACAGCGGCACATGCTCAGTGGAACGATTCCATTTATGTAGAAAAGTTTGATTGTCGCATAGTTGGCGATTCCTCTAAGTTAACAACACGTTTGGGCTGGAACGATAAATATCCCAATCCGGCCGAGATCAATTTTCAAACCCAATTCAAACGCGACAGCTCGATCCGCATGCTTTTGAAGCCATCTTACTTCACGATCAAAGAGCAAATGTGGGAGATCATGAACACGGCGGAATTGATGTATGCATCGAACCGCGTATTGATCGATCACTTGGTGGTGGAACGAGAAATTCAATTCCTTGCAATTAATGGAGTCTTATCAAACGACCCGCAAGATCTCATATCAATCTATGCGAATGATCTTCATATCGAGGAATTCTTGCCGTTGATTGACCCAAGTTTGGATATCATTGGACGATTAAATGGAAATGTACGCTTGTCTACACCATTCACAAACATTGGTATTGACGGTGACCTGAGTGCCAAGGAGGTATTCATCAATAAACAAGAAATTGGTGACATCAATGTGGGTGGGAACTGGAATGATGATATTGACGGTTTCTTTTTGCAGGGGAATTTGAATTATTTGCAACAAAAGACCTTCGATTTTGGTGGACATTTTTATCCATACCGCGACGAAGAAAATCTGGATTTCCGCTTGAATTTCCGCGAAATGGACATTCATTTTTTGAATGCGTTCATGGATCCTGAGGTTTTGTCTGACATTAAAGGTTTGGTGAAAGGTGAATTGACCGTGAAGGGTCGAACCGAGAATCCGAATATCAACGGACGACTCAGTTTGCAAAACGCGAGTGTAAAAGTGGGCTTACTGGGAGTGAATTACAAGGTGGCGAAAGGTCCGATTCGATTTGATGGTGACAACAGTGGTATATATGCAGAGTTACCGGTTAAAGATGAGGAAGGAAATGATGCCTACATTTTTGCTCAAGCATTCCATAACCAGTTCGAGGATTGGAATATGGACCTTGATTTTGTCTTCGATGAACGTGTTCGGAAATTCGGTGCACCACAAAACCGGTTGTTGGTTCTGAACACGAAATACAAACCTGGTGATGTATATTACGGAAAAGCTTATGCATCCGGATCTGCGAATATCAATATTCAAGAAAATCTAACAGCGATCACCGTAACAGCCAGAACCGAACGCGGAACAAAGGTGGATTTACCAATGTACGGTAGTGGTGAATTGTCCGAATTCGATTTCATCAGTTTCGACCAAGATACGGTTGGAAATACTACGAGCAAGGTAAATCTGACCGGGATCGATCTGAACATGAACATCATCCCGACGACGGATGCCGAAGTGCGACTGATCTTTAATGATAAAACCGAAGATATGATGATCGCTAACGGTCAGGGAGATCTGAATATTACTGCTGATAATTTTGGAAATATCTTCATGTCAGGACAATACATTATCAATTCTGGGAAGTACAATTTTGTATTCAATCCGATTCGGGAGGAGTTTTACCTTAAAAATGGAGGAAGCATTACTTGGACAGGAAACCCTTATGATGCAAATTTGAATATTGCGGCTTATACACCGGTCAATGCTAGTTTGGATCAATTGACAGGCGGGGTTGTCGGTGGAACAACTTCAGATAACAATTCGATCGTCCATTGTATTTTGAATGTAACGAATACGTTGAACGATCCGATCATTGGATTGGATATCGATGCGCCAAATGCTACAGAAGCGGGGAAAAGTGCTTTAAATCGTGCCAAATCTTCAAAGGATGACCTGCAGCGACAATTCTTCTCGTTGTTGGTAATGAAAAAATTCATTCCGATCAATGGTGCAACAGGTGTAGGAACCGGTGGAATTGGGGACCTGGTGTCAGAACAGTTGAATGCGATCTTGGATAAAATGTCATCTGATGTCAAGTTCCGTGTCGGTTATTCAGAAATGACAGCTGTAAATCAAGGTTCGATGACAGTGGGGATGCAGTCGGCCTTAGGTGAAAAAGAAAATATCATTGTAAAAGGAACATTTGGTGTAGCGAATTCGCAAGGTGCACAATCGAATACCACTTCGAGTTCTTTGATCGGTGACATGAGCATTGAGTATTTGATCAATGAGGAAGGAACTTTTCGAGCGACAGTGGCCAACGAATCTAATAAGAAAGGGGTGTTAACCGAAAGTGACCGCGGTGAATTCTCGCAAGTAGTGGGTGTTTATTATCAGGAAGAATTCAATAAAACCAGCGACTCCAAGATTGTGAATTTCATTACGGATCCGTTCAATCGCAAGAAAAAACGTCCGGGGAAAAAAGGTAGAAAAGTTCCGCTGCCTCAGGATTAACCGGCTACATTACCGAGCAAACCAAACCCGGCGGCACCGGATCCGGAAAAGATTGAGTCCAAGTGATCCGATTGCTGTTGCGATCATTTTGATTCTATAGCGGATGAAATCTACCTGTGTATAAAAAGTGCGGTTGGGTGCATGACCTACGCATTGTATTCGTTAATTTTAGCCCATAATTTGAACAGATGAAAAAAGTACTTGTTGCCAATCGTGGTGAAATTGCCCGTCGTGTTATTCGCTCTTTAAAGAAAATGAACATCGCTACTGTTGCGATCTATTCGGATGCCGATGCACAAGCACCCCATGTTTTGGAGGCGGATGAAGCCGTTTACGTGGGTAAATCACCGTCTTCAGAATCGTATTTGCAACAAGACCTGATCTTGAAGCATTGCAAAGATTTGGGTGTTGAAGGAATTCATCCGGGTTATGGCTTCTTGTCTGAAAATGCAGGTTTTGCCCGCAAAGTGAAGGAGGCTGGCATTAAGTTCATCGGTCCTTCTCCAGAAGCCATGGAGATCATGGGAGACAAGTTGTCGGCAAAACAAGCCGTGAAACATTACAACGTTCCGCTAGTTCCGGGTGTTGACGAAGCAATCACAGATGTGCATGCAGCAAAACTGATCGCAGCGGAAGTTGGATTTCCTGTTTTGATCAAAGCATCTGCCGGTGGTGGTGGAAAAGGAATGCGTTTGGTAAACAACGTGGAGGAGTTCGAGGAGCAAATGCAGTTGGCACAAAGCGAGGCGCGTTCCTCGTTTGGTGACGATGCTGTATTTATCGAGAAATTTGTTACTAAGCCGCGACACATTGAAATTCAGGTGTTCGCAGATCAATTGGGAAATACGGTTTACCTGTTCGAGCGTGAATGTTCTATCCAGCGTCGTCACCAGAAAGTGATCGAAGAAGCTCCTTCGGCAGTTTTGACTCCCGAATTGCGCAAGCAAATGGGCGAAGCAGCCGTGAACGTGTGCAAAGCATGTAATTACGAAGGTGCCGGTACGGTTGAGTTCTTGTTGGATGCAGATCTCAATTTCTACTTCTTGGAAATGAACACACGTCTGCAGGTTGAACATCCGGTTACAGAAGAGATCACAGGCACCGACTTGGTGGAATGGCAAGTACGTGTTGCGCGCGGGGAACGTTTACCGAAATTGCAAGATGAATTGGAAATTAACGGTCATTCGATTGAAGTACGCGTTTATGCGGAAGATACTTTAAACGGATTTATACCAGATATCGGTACTTTGAATCGCTATAAACGTCCTCGCAAGGATTTAGCTCGTGTGGATGATGCATTCGAAGAAGGAATGGAAGTTCCGATCTACTATGATCCAATGATCGCAAAGTTGGTTGTTTGGGCTCCAACACGTGCGGAGGCAATGGATAAAATGATTGCAGCGATCAATGAATATCAAATATCTGGTGTGAAAACCACATTGGATTTCGGAAAATATGTCATGAAGCATCCAGCTTTCCGTTCTGGAGATTTCGATACGAATTTCATCAAACATTATTTCTCGGATCCACAAACGATGTGGGAGGCCTACGATGAGGAATCGGCAGCATTGAAGGCTGGATTGGGAGATATTTGGAAAAAGTTGACGGAAATGGCGAATAAAGATGCCGCTTCGAAACACATTGCTTCAACGTGGAAAATGCATGCGCATTAAGTTGCACGATGAAATATTAACTGAACAGGTCCGCGGTTGTGGGCCTGTTTTTTTTGGGTGAAATGGGTGCTGGGGGAGTTGTTTGAAAATTCACATAAAATTATTGAGGAAAAAGTGCTTTGTTGTCATGTAATTCAATAATAAATGAGGTTTCGTGAATTTTGAGGGAATTCGGGAATTCCCGAACCATGATCTAAAAATTAACTATTCGTTTAATATGCAACAACCTTTACCCAAATCCCCCACCCTTTTCACAACTTCCCCCTTATCACAAACTTTTCACCGTCAACTCCCCCGTTCTCCTATAAAATGCCCAATGTCTCAAAGAATGAATCACGAAAGCATTGAAATAATAACCTCACATTGCACACGTTATTTTTCATGTCCCAAACGGTGTGTGCAACAAATTTATAATTACCTTTAGCCCACCAAAAAAAATAGAGAGTTGTCATGAACTTACACGAATATCAAGGTAAATCCATTCTACAGAAGTACGGAGTAGCAGTACAACGTGGAGTTGTAGTGGATAAAGTTGAAGAGGCAGTAGCAGCTGCGAAAAAGTTAACAGAAGAGACTGGTACCGGATGGTACGTTGTTAAAGCACAAATCCATGCAGGTGGTCGTGGTAAAGGTGTCGTTCAGGAAACTGGTTCGCACGGTGTGGTTTTGGCGAAAGGGATCGACCAAGTAGAGGAGAAAGTGAAAGGAATCCTTGGAGGTCACTTGGAGACAGCTCAAACAAACGGAAAAGGTAAATTAGTTAGCAAAGTGTTGATCGCTGAGGATGTTTATTATCCAGGTGAAGCACAAACTGAAGAGTTCTACATGTCGGTATTGTTGGATCGCGAAAGAGGTCGTAACATCATCATGTACTCCACAGAAGGAGGTATGGACATCGAGACGGTTGCGCACGACACTCCTCATTTGATCTTTAAAGAAGAGATCGATCCACGTGTAGGAATTCAAGGATTCCAGGCACGCAAGATCGCTTTCAATTTGGGATTGTCTGGTGAAGCTTTCAAGCAAATGACAAAATTCGTTGTAGCATTGTACAGTGCTTACGAAGGTTGTGATGCTGCTATGTTTGAGATCAACCCAGTATTGAAAACATCTGACAACAAAGTGATCGCTGTTGATGCGAAAGTAACGTTGGATGGAAATGGCTTGTACCGTCACCCGGATTATGCAGCAATGCGCGATACTTCTGAAGAAGATCCAATGGATGTAGAAGCTGGAGAAGCAGGTTTGAACTTCGTGAAATTGGACGGAAACGTAGCATGTATGGTAAACGGAGCCGGATTGGCAATGGCTACTATGGACATCATTAAGTATTCTGGTGGTAACCCTGCTAACTTCTTGGATGTTGGTGGTACTGCAGATGCTGAACGCGTTGAGAAAGCATTCCACATCATCTTGAAAGATCCAAACGTGAAAGCAATCTTGATCAACATCTTTGGTGGTATCGTTCGTTGTGACCGTGTAGCTCAAGGTGTTGTTGATGCATACAAGAACATTGGAAACATTCCAGTTCCGATCATCGTTCGTTTGCAAGGAACAAATGCTGAGGCAGCGAAGAAGTTGATCGACGAGTCAGGGTTGAATGTACATTCAGCTGTATTGTTGCAAGAAGCAGCAGATAAAGTAAAAGAAGTATTGGCGTAAGCTGATCAGATGATAAAGAAACCCTCGGTACTTGGTATCGGGGGTTTTGTTTTTAAATCGAACTTAAATAGTGTTTCATAACTTTGCTTAAGTTGAGCGGTACAGTTACTTGTTTGAATGAACTTTACTCCATTAAATAGAGAATCTAGTTTACCACTGACCTGTTCCAGATCGGGAAGTTGTTGTCATGGTAATCGGGTGCGTTTGAATCCGTGGGAATTGCGACAATTGGCGGAGACCAAGGGTTTATCCGTTGGTGAGTTTCAAGAACGTTTTACAAGCGACGGAGGAATCTTTTTGCGCTTTGATGGAAAAGCGAATAAATCAGGACGTAAAGCGTGTAATTTGTATCTCGATGATTCTGGTTGCAGTGTGCATCCTGCTCGTCCTTTAGCTTGTCGCTTATTTCCGTTGGGTCGGGTAATTCAACATGGAGAAGCTACTTACATGCATCCTGGTAAAACATTTCCATGTCTGTCAGAATGCGCAGAAGTTTTGGATTTGCCAAGAATGACCGTCGAAAACTATTTATCGGGTCAGGAAACAGGGCAATTCGAACGAGCTCAAGACGCTTACTTGGAAGTCATGCAAAACTTGGCAGATATTGCGTTAACCTTATTACTGGAGACAGAATTAGTCGAACATCGAGAATTTCAAGTGTTAGCTACCTGGAAACAATTGGGAAATGCTACTCCGGATCTGCTTTCTTCTAAAATTGGTGAAGATTGGTTGAAACGCTTGTTGATGCCAGATCTGTCTATTGATCCGACTGATCCGCAGATGTTTATTCAAGTTCACAACGAACGATTACTTGAACAAGCGCAAATCTGGTGTGATCGCTTAACAAGCATGGAAGAAATTTTTGATGCCTCAAATCATATGATGGCCATGGCTTTGTTTATGGCACATGCTGTTGGAGCGGATGCTACCGTTTTGTCAGAATGGTGGATTCAAATTGCCACGGAAAATGGGGCAGAGGCTTAATTCCTAAAAAAGAATCGACGAAGTAATTTACTATTGCCTAATATAACTATCTCTTCCCTCCCGGTTTTTTCGTGCCCCCTTTTGGTTTTCGTGCCC
>CAYRVL010000054.1:0-8149 GCA_964427665.1 uncultured Fluviicola sp.
ATTGGAGCTGGTGCGTCGATCATCACATCTCTACCGGAGTTGTTTTTCGGGAAGGCAATGTAATCGCGGATCGAGTCTGAACCGCCCATTGTTGCTACCAAACGGTCTAAACCAAAGGCCAATCCTCCGTGTGGCGGTGCACCAAATTCAAACGCATTCATCAAGAAGCCAAATTGCTCTTGTGCTTGTTCTGGCGTAAAGCCAAGCAATTCAAACATGCGCGCCTGCAAATCACGATCGTGGATACGAATCGATCCTCCTCCTAATTCTACTCCGTTCATGGCTAAATCGTAAGCATTTGCTCTTACTTTTCCTGGTTCTGTTGCTATCAGATCGAAATCTTCCGGCTTTGGAGAAGTGAAGGGGTGGTGCATGGCATGGTAGCGCTCGCTTTCTTCGTCCCATTCCAATAACGGGAAATCCAATACCCACAACGGAGCAAATTTATTCGGATCGCGTAAGCCCAATTCTGTTCCCATGCGCAAACGCAATTCGTTCATTTGCTTGCGGGTTTTATCCAAATCGCCGCTCAAAACAAAGATCAAATCGCCAGCTTTAGCACCGGTCAATTCGGCCCATACTTTCAATGCTGCTTCGTCGTAGAATTTATCTACCGAACTTTTGAAGGTTCCATCTGCATTGCATTTCACATAGACCAAACCTTTGGCGCCAATTTGTGGACGTTTTACCCATTCCGTAATTTCATCCAATTGCTTGCGCGTGTATTCGCTTGCTCCCGGAACGGCAATTCCAATTACAGCCTCTGCGCTGTCAAACACCACGAAATCTTTACCGGCGGTAGCTGCTTTCAAATCAGCAAACTCCATCCCGAAACGAATGTCTGGTTTGTCTGAACCGTATTTTGCCATCGCTTCAGCGTAATCCATGCGTGGAAATGGGCCGTCAAATTCAATTCCTTTTACTGTTTTGAAAAGGTGTTTTACCAAGCCTTCAAACGTATTTAAAATATCTTCTTGCTCTACAAATGCCATTTCACAGTCGATTTGTGTAAACTCCGGCTGGCGGTCGGCACGTAAATCTTCATCTCGGAAACACTTTACAATTTGGTAGTACCGGTCAAAACCAGAAACCATCAACAATTGCTTGAATGTTTGTGGCGATTGCGGTAAGGCATAAAATTCTCCTTGGTTCATGCGCGACGGCACCACGAAATCGCGTGCACCCTCTGGCGTAGATTTGATGAGGTAAGGCGTTTCAACGTCCCAAAATCCTTGCGCGTCTAAGTACTTTCTTGTTTCCAAAGCCACACGGTTACGCAACATCAATTTTTGTTGTACCGGATTTCTGCGCAAGTCGAGGTAGCGGTATTGAGCGCGCAACTCATCTCCACCATCAGTTTCATCCTCTATGGTGAACGGAGGAGTTTTAGCGGCGTTCAAGATGATCAACTCACTCACTTGAATTTCAATATCACCTGTTGGCAAGTTTGCATTCTTACTGGCACGTTCGATAACTGTTCCCTTTGCCTGGATCACGAATTCGCGACCTAATTTGCGCGCTTGCATGCACAGATCAGCATTCTCTTCCAAGTTAAAGGCCAATTGGGTAATTCCGTAACGATCGCGCAAATCTACGAAGGTCATTCCTCCCAAATCGCGTGAGCGCTGAACCCAACCTGCTAGAGTAACTTGTTGTCCGATGTGTGTAGCGCGCAATTCGCCACAAGTATGAGATCTGTACATAAATGAAAAATTATCGGCTGCAAAGATAGCTTTTTCCGGCACACTTGTCGACACAGATTTTGGGTGGTTTCGTGGCGACTCATCCGGGAACAGGTTTGCGGGAACTAGAAATTCCGAATATTTTTCGACCATTGAAACACGCATAAAATCAACGAGATAGAAATTATTTTTAAAAAAACACGTGAGGAGTTGTAACAAAAAAGCGACTCGCAGGTCTTACGACTGAAACCCTGAGCAACGGGTTCGAAAAAAGAAAATAAGTTGAAAAATATACAGGTATGAAAACAGTCATGACAAGCGTATTGGCATTTTTACTGATAGGAAGTTTGAATGCACAGGAGGATCCGGATACGACGCGATTCAAGTTAGGAGGTAGTGAGATCATTGTGATCTCTCCAAAAGGTTCTGAAGTGAAAGTAGAAGAAGGAGATACGGTGAATGCTGCTCCGGATGAAAAGGATCTGGAATCGATTGAAGCGCACTGGGCAGGCTTGGAATTTGGACCAACACTTTTGTTGAACAGCAGTATGAAGTCAAGTTTTCCGAACGATCCACAATGGGAAAATGATCCCGGAAAATCCTTTAGTTGGAACTTGAACATTTTGGAACACAAGTTTCCGATCTACAAGAATTACGTGGGAATTACCACCGGTTTAGGAATTAACTGGACGCAGATTGGCTTGAAGCAGTATAATTTGAACTATTCGGCAGATTCCTTGTGGGTGGTTACCGATTCAGTGAACGATTACAAGAAGAACAAATTGCGAGCGATCTATCTGACGGCACCATTGATGGTTGAGTTCTGCACATCGGCTGATGGTGATGAAGGGTTTTACTTGGCAGCGGGAGTTATCGGTGGTGTTCGCATCGGTTCCAGCACGAAAGCAGTGATCGAATCAGACAAGAACGAAGCTAAAGTGCGCAATCGCGGAACCTATGGCTTGAACGCTTTCCGTTTGGATGCCGCAGTGAAATTGGGATACAAGGATTGGGGGGTGTTTGCAAACTACAACGTATTGCCGTTGTTTGACACCGATAAAACAGCAGCTGTTTACCCATTGACATTTGGATTATCGTATAATTTTTAGGTGAGCTCAGCGTAGCATAAGTAGTAACACAAGTCAGGAAGAGGTTTTCGCAAGAGAACCTCTTTTTGTTTGGCTTGAATCCGTTAAAGATTCGCTACAATTCCGTCCTCATGTAAGCAGATTTGCTAAATTTGGGTTTCATAGATCGGTACGACAGGATGCGTTATGTGATTTTCATCGTTTTTTGGGTGTTTGTGTCGCCAATTTTGGTGGCTCAAAACAAATGCTCGTGCGATCCGATCGAAGCTTTTGTCAAGAAGCGCGACTTTGATTCGGTTTCTGAATACGAACCGCGCAATTTACTACGTGAGTCCTGGAACTTTTCTAAGATGTCTGCGCCACGTTGCAAAGCCTTCTCGCATCATTTACGGGCCGAGTATCACTTGCAAAAAGGGCAATTAACTACTGCGGAGAAGTATCTGGCACGGGAAAAATATATCTTGGATAGTTTACGCTGTCAGCGTCCTTCTTTCATTGAAAATTATGTGGGCTACGGTGAATTGTACCTCAAAAAAGGAGAATTTAAGTTTGCCGTAGATGCGTACACGAAGGCATTGAGTCTGCTGAAAAAGACTCGGAACCTACAATTACAAAGTAAGGTGTTGTTGGCACTTTCTACTGCTCAGTCCAAACTGAAAGAAGAGGAAAAATCGCGCAATTTTATGTTTGCGGCGCATCCTTTGGTGCAACAGTTACCGGATGGGCCCAATAAAGTGGATCATTTGTTCAGTTTGTCAACGCGGTATTATTATCATTCGCAGGCATCAAATAACCCGACTTTGTTGGATTCTGCTTATCATGCTGCTGATTTTGGATTGCGTTTGGCAAAGCAGATCGGCTACAAAGAGTCGTTCGTTAAAGGATATAATTTACTGGAAGACAAGGCGTATCATGAGCGTAATTTTCGCGTTGCACTGCAGTATTTGGACAGCGCTTTACAATGTACCAAACCAGGAATAGATCTCTATGATCGCGAGGGGATTTTTGTCGATATGGCGGATATCTATTTGGAACTAAAGCAATACGAAAAGGCCTATCAAGTGGCAGATTCTGCTTGGAACAATGCTTTGCGTTTGAATAATCCGTACAAGGTGAAAAATGCCTTGGAGTTGCTCTACAACTGTTCTAAATTGAGTGGAGAATACGAGCGTGCCTTGAAGGTATACGAAGACCTGAGCATTATGCGCGATAGCGTCAAGCAGTTGGAGACGAAAAAGGCCTTCAACGAGTTGGAGGAAAAGTACCACCGGGTTCGCTTGGAAAAATCTGCCGCAGAATACGAACAAGACCAACAATTATTGCAGCAGCAGCGAGAAATTGGTGATCTGCGCAAGAAATTGATCACGGTGGGGTGGGTCATTTTCGCCTTGTTGGCATTCTATCTGTTCATGGTGTTCCGTCAGCGCTCGATCAAAATGCGTCAGAAGAAATTGGAGATCCAGCAGCGATTGAATAAAGCACGGATCAATCCGGATTTCATTTATGCAGCATTAAATGGTTTGCAGCAGCATACTTCCGATAGTGACTTCAACAAGCGCGTAGGTTTGTTTTCGAAGTTGATCAAACAATTATTGGAACACTCAGGCGATGATTTCCTGACATTGGATCAAGAGATCGAGTTCCTCAAATTGTACCTCGAAATCCAGCAAAAACGCCGAAATAATGATTTCAGCTATCATTTCGAGGTGGATGAACATCTTGACGCGAAGGATGTCTGTATTCCAACAATGATCCTGCAGCCTTTTATCGAAAGTACAGTAGAGCAAGGATTCCAGAATTTGGGTCATCCGGGTGAATTGCGCATTTCATTTACCTTGTTGGGCAATAACGAATTGGCGATTCGTATTCAGGACAATGGTCGCGGCTTGAAAGCCGTTGACTCTACACGCGCGTCGAAGATCATCAATGATCGTTTGTTCTTGTTGAATAAAATGAACAGGTCAGCTTCCAGTTACATCATCCGCGAGCGCCAAGGTGGCGGTGTGTTGATCGAGATCTTTTTGCCGTTGATCACGCGCGAATACGCTGAAAAATTGCAAAGCGAAGAATAGTTCTCATTCAGTTTTATCGTGATAATACTGTTGTAACCAAACCTGGGAGTGTATTGGGTTTTCTCCGGCTTTTACATGCTCATTGCGTTGTTTTTTGTCTACGAAGCGCGCTTTCACATTGTCCTTCCATTGGACGTCAAAGATCAGTTGTAGTTCTTCCTGAATGTTAGATTGATACACAGGACATCCTACTTCGATGCGCTTATCAAGGTTGCGCTCCATCCAGTCACCGGAAGTGATGAAATACTCTGGTTTGCCATCGTTGTAGAAGATCATGAATCGGGAATGTTCCAAGAAGCGATCTACAATACTGATCACTTGAATGTTTTCACTCAATTTTTTAATTCCTGGAATCAAACAGCAAACGCCGCGAATGATGAGCTCTATTTTCACACCGGCATTTGATGCTTCGTAGAGTTTATCGATCAATTTCTTATCTACCAGGTTGTTTATCTTCATTTGAATGCGGGCCTTTTTACCTGCTTTTGCTGCAGCGATTTCGCGTTGGATCAATTGTGTGATCTTTCTTCGGGAATTGATAGGAGAAACCATCAGGTACCGGAATGTATGGCGATGGAGACTTTGCTCCATCATGTGGAAGACGTGTTGAACTTCCAAACCGATTCGCTTGTCGAGCGTGATCAGTCCAAGATCGGTGTAGATCTTCGAGGTGCGTTCGTTGAAGTTCCCGGTTCCAACGTACGTGATCAATTGTTCTTTCTTGTTGCTGATACGTTTGACCTGGATCAGTTTTGAATGGATCTTCAGATGTTCATAACCATACACGACTTGTGCGCCCTCGTCTTTTAAACGTTCTGCCCAATACAAATTGTTCTCTTCATCGAAACGCGCTTGTAATTCTAGTACCACCAGAACGTGTTTGCCATTGCGAACGGCATTGATCAACGCGTTCATCACTTGCGAGTTCTTGGCGACGCGATAAACATTGATCTTGATGCTTTTTACTTTCGGATCGATGGCAGCTTCGCGCAGCAGATCAACGACGTGATCGAAGCGCTGGTAGGGAAAATGAAGGAGGATGTCGTTTTTTTGGATCTTTTTGATGATACTGGTTGCCTGAAACAATTCCGGATGCGGTGCCGGTTGATATTCCGGATAGAGGTAATTTGGATTTCCAAAATCCGGGAAACGCATGAAATCTTTGAAATTGTGGTAGCGTCCACCGGGAATGCTATTGATCGTTCGGGAAATGTTCAAGGAACGCAAAACGGCTGAAAGCAGGTCTTCGGGCATGTGGTGATCAAAGACTACACGCACCGGCTCTCCTTTTTTGCGAAGCTTGATACTTTTTTCCATTTTTTCGATGAGAGACATGCTTACATCGTCGTCTAGGTTCAGTTCAGCATCCCGCGTAAATTTAAAGGTGAATGCTTCGATGGAATCATAGGAAAAAATAGTGAAGACATTATTCAAATTCAAGCGAATGATGTCGTCGAGTAAGATAAAATGCGCGGTTGTTTCCGATTTCAGGATGTAAAAGCGCGGAATAGTAGTTGGTACTTCTATCAGGGCATAGCGCACCTTGCGTTTGCTGTCCCACTCCATCTTTACAGCCAAGTAAATGGCTTTATCGCGTACCTTTTGTAGGGGCGTTTTTTTATCGAGGATGATGGGTACAAGGTCATGCACCACTTGTTCATTGAAATAGTGTTTCAATTCTTCTTCTTGCGCCTTGTTTACGGTCCGTTCAGTGAGTTGTCGGATGCCATCTTTTTCTAATGACTCAAGGATATTGGTATAAGATTCCTCAAAGATCTTTTGTTGGCGAACAACTACTGCGCGGATCTCATCATACAGGTCGCGAGGAGTGCCTGCAAACCCGTCAACTTTCTTGTTTTGTAGCGAAATCATACGCTTGATGTTTGCCACACGAACACGGTAGAACTCGTCCATATTGTTCGAGTAGATTCCCAAAAAACGGATGCGTTCGATCAGTGGAACCGTAGGGTCCATGGCTTCCTGCAAGACGCGTTCATTGAAAGAAAGCCAACTCAATTCTCTATTGATATAGCTCATAGCACAAATGTGCATTTTATTTTGGGCAGAAGCAAGTTGCACGTGGTGTATTGTTTTTGGAAAGCCCAAAACTACGGGTGGTGTGTTGCGTGAATGTTATCCGTAAGTTACGGAACAAAAAAAGGCAATCCGCCTTGGACTGCCTTTCAATTGCAAGCTGAGAGCCTTTAATTGTTTAACATACTCGAGTTGATCATTTCAACTCCTTGATAAAAATAGTTGAAAAGTCTAAATTCTCCAATGAATTGGTCTCAAAATTTCGGATACGTGAGTTGATCATGGTAATGAAGTCGTCTGAGATGATTGGCATCACCACGGCGTCATCGATGATCGTTTGATCGCATTTCACCAATAGGTCGTGACGTTTGTCCGTGTCCATTTCTCTGTTTGCAGCGTCATAGAGTTCATCAAAGGTTGTGCTTTTGTATTTGAATGGGTTGATGAATTTCGCGTTGTCCTGGATGTTTCCTCCATAGAACAAGCTCATGAAGCTTTCCCCATCCGGATAATCGGCGATCCAGCCACTTACCCACATCGCGGCCGTTCCATTGGACACGACTTTGTTGCGTTCTTCGATGCTCACCAACTTCACGATAATAGTAACGTTCAGTTTTTCTTTCAGCTGTTTAGAAACGCCTTTTGCCAATCGGTGACGGTCTGAATCTTTTTTACCATTTACATAAAGCGTGATTGCCGGAAATCCTTTTCCATCTGCAAAACCGGCTTCTGCTAGCAAAGATTTTGCTTTTGCTACGTCAGGGGTGTATCCTTTTACTTGGGATGCATCGAAAAATTCAGAATTTGGAATAACACCGTTCAGAATTGGGTATCCTTCTCCCATCAATTCATTGTTCACCAATTCCTTGCGATCCAGCGCCAAATTGAATGCTTTGCGAACATTCAGATTTTGGAAAATCGGATGTTTGTGCGCAAAACCGATAAAGGTCATCGAAAAGGATTGTTTGGAATCCACTTTGTGTTTTACTGTTTTTCCGGCTTGAGCTTCTGCCAAAGAGCCTAAAACGTTTTCAACTTCTTCTGCCGGGATCTCCATAACAAGGTCGATCTCTTGCTTGCGGAACGCTAATAACTCACTTTTCTTGTTTGTGGCGTAAGTCATCACGATACGACCCAAGAAAGGCAATTGATTACCGAACTCGTCTTTGCGCCAGTAATTTGGATTGCGTTTTAACGTAAGTTTTTCTCCGGTATTTTCCTCCAAAATGAAAGGTCCGGATCCAACTGGATGTGTTGCCAAATCTTCTCCATA
>CAYRVL010000054.1:8249-17885 GCA_964427665.1 uncultured Fluviicola sp.
GCCATGTCAAATGTAAACTTTACATCATCAGCGGTCATTTCACGACCATCTCCTCCAAAACAATCATCGTCGTGGAAAAATACGCCTTTGCGAATCTTGAATGTATACGTTTTCCCGTCTTTTGATACGGTATAAGATTCTGCAATACTCGGGATCACGTTTTTACCACTTGGGTCTAAGCGCAGTAACTGATCGTACATTTGAGTAGTTATGCGTTGAGAATAAATATCGATAGCCTGTAATGGTAATAAACTAGAAACTTTTTCCGGAGACATAAATCGGAATTCGCCACCGTAGCGCGCACCGCCTACCGCTTTTTTATTCGCAAGATCTTCGTCAGGATTTGAACACGAAGCGATCAACAAAACAAGCGAGGCTAGAGCAATTACATGTTTTATCATAAGGAGTGTTTTCAGTCGTAGTTGGCAAATATAACAAATGGTTCGTCTCAGGCGTTTTTTGTCCCAAATTTTTCATGCAATTGTGTCTTTTTGGACAAAAAGAAAAAGCTCCCTGGAGGAGGAGCTTTAACATGTTGGTTTAATAAGAGTAGTTTATGTTGGTGTAACATAAGTGATTCAAATATACGAATTATTTATTCTGTGGTATACTTGCTGTTAAAAATATTTAATTGCGATATCAAATATCTAGTATCCAACCTTTTGTCGAACACGTTTCAACGTAGCCTGTGCAATGGTTCTAGCCTTAGCAGCGCCCATTGCCAACAACTCATCTAATTCGTGTTTATTGGCCATCAAGTGGTTGTATTTTTCGCGGTGAGTGGCAAATTTTGTGAGGATTAAGTCTAATAAAGCCGTTTTTGCATGTCCATACCCAAAACCACCTTTCAGGTAATTTTGACGCATTTCTGCAACTTGTTCCGGACTTGCCAACAATTCGTACAGTTTGAATACGTTGCAGGTGTCGGGATCTTTTACGTCTTCCAATCCTTTGCTGTCGGTAACGATGGCCATGACTTGTTTTTTCAGAGCTTTCTCCGGTAAAAAGATATCGATGTAATTGTTGCGTGATTTACTCATTTTTTCACCATCAGTGCCGGGGATCAATTTGGTGTCCTCGTTGATACGGGCTTCTGGTAAAACGAAAGTTTCGCCATTGACCGCATGGAAACGACTTGCTACGTCGCGTGTCATTTCAATATGTTGCTCCTGATCTTTGCCCACCGGTATGAATTCGGCATCGTACAACAAGATGTCAGCAGCCATGAGCATGGGATACGTGAATAAACCACCATTCACATCACTCAAGCGATCTTTTTTATCCTTGAAGGAATGTGCTAATTCTAAACGCGAAAATGGAAAATAGCACAGCAGGTACCAAGTTAATTCGGTTGTTTCCGGCACATCACTTTGGCGATAAAACGTTGTGTTTTCAGGATTCAATCCGCTTGCAAGCCATGCTGCAGCCGTAGAGTAGGTGTTTTCACGAAGCTCTTCCCCGTTTTTGATCTGGGTTAGAGAATGCATGTCGGCAATGAACAAGAAGGAATCGTTTCCGGCCTGTTGTGACATAGCTATCGCCGGGAAAATCGCACCGAGCAAATTTCCTAAATGTGGCGTACCAGTACTCTGAATACCTGTTAAAATGCGTGCCATCTGAATTATTTTGCTGCGAAAATACCACAAATTGTAGAATTTTTGCCCGTTTTTGGCTTGCAAACAGCTTGTTCTGGCTTGTAAAAAGGCTTATTTTTGGAACATGAGAAAGGTGATCGGTGCACTCTGCTTTGTCTACAAATTGTGGGTGGGTATCGTATTTGTGGTTACCTTACTTTTCTTCTATCCGTTTATTTTTATTACCCTTCAGAAATTGGCTTGGCGGAAGTACAGTTTCCCGATCAATGTCATGTGGAGTTTTCTGGTTCGTGTTCTGACATTCGTACATGTCTGGTATGTAAAACGGAATCCACTGCCGGACGGTCCTTATCTGATCGTTTCGAATCACACATCGTATTTCGATATTTTCCTGATGTACTCCATTTTACCCAAGCATCGTTTTTTGTTCTTGGGAAAAAGCGAGATCTTGAGTTATCCGTTAGTGAAGACTTTTTTTAAGAGGTTGAACATTCCGGTTCACCGGAACGACCGGGTGAAAGCTGCAAAAGCATTTATTCAGGCTAAAAAAGCGATTGAAAGTGGTTGGTCGCTGGTGATCTTTCCGGAGGGTGGGATACCGGATAACAAACGCCCACAAATGATCCCGTTCAAAGAAGGTGCGTTTAAGTTGGCGAAGAGCACTGGTATTCCAATTGTGCCGTTGACATTTTTGGATAATTATCATCTGTTTTCTGATCCCGATGATCTGGACTTTGCGCATCCGGGAATTTCTCGGGTTTGTATCCATCCGTATATTTCGGCAGAGGATGTGAAAAACCTGACTGAAAAGGAGTTAGAGCTGCGTTGTTTTGAGACAATTGCGGGTCCGTTGAGAGAACGCGGGTTGATGGAGTGAAAAATTTAACGTTTTGTGAATCGACCCGTCTAGGGTTGTAAACCCTAGAAACTTTTTAGCTGCACGCGAATTATGCATCCATTGAAAATCATTAACTTTACATCATGCAAATTTCAGAAGAAACAATCGACCACATTGCTCACTTGGCAAAATTGCGCTTCGAAGGCGAGGCGAAGGTGGCTATCCGTCAAGATCTGGAAAAGATCATCAATTTTATGGGTAAGCTTTCTGAGATTCCAACGGACGATGTAGAGCCTTTGATCTTTATGAGCGATGAGGTGAATGTCTTGCGCGATGACGAAGCGGAAATTACCATTACGCAGACACAAGCTTTGAAAAACGCTCCGAAAAAGGATTCCGATTATTTCCGTATTCCCAAAGTACTGGATAAGTAAGATTCCATTCTCCCGGAATCTTTGCTTCGTTTGAAATCCGAGCCTTTGGTTTTATAAGTGATGGAATAGGAAACGTGCATTCCAAAAGAAGTGGTATAAAAATAAGGATTGAATGTTGCCTGTGCTTGAAGTCCAACGCCAAATTTTGGAAATGGTTTTAAGGTAAAGCCCGCATCTATTGCAGCTTCTGGTGACACAACAAATGATTTCACATCGCGTACTTTCCCGAAATGTACACCCATTCCAAGGTTGCTGTACAATTCAATCCAAAGGTTGCTTTTATTCAGGCCAAGAGTGTAAAATGCGCCAAAGCTTGGATCTGGGGTGTGTTTTGTGAATAAGCTGATATCAAAACTGTTTCGGAATTGCAGCAATACTCCTGATTTTAGTAAATGCTTGCTGTTAAAGGTGGCATGTCCGCGAAAGTAATAGGAGACGAGATTAAAATAACTGTTGGGTTCAATGGCTTTGTAACCTAGTAACCCTGTTCCTAATCTTGCAGCCAAAAGTTTTGGTTCTCGACTTTGTGCTGAGTCGACTTGTGCGAGCGCTTTGTTCATTCCAACAAGTACGAGAAGGTAAATCAAGTTTTTCATCATGCAACGCGTTTCTTTTCCAAAGTTGAAAGAAAAGGAGCTAACAGTCGTTGCAAAATTCCGTACTTAAAAATGAGTGACCGTACAAAGGATTGAAAAAATTTTGGTCGGAAAATGTGGGTCAATTTTGTAAAAAGGCAATTTTACCTCGTGAAAAATGCCGTTTGAATTATTCCAAGTTAACTCCTTTGCCCATTTTTCAAGCCTTGTAGGATGTGACCGGGATGTTTTAGTTGAATCCGACAAGGTAAAATTGCCTTTTTACCCGGTAACTATCCTGACCGAAAAAATTTCGATTATTATTCTACCTTTGATCACAGGAAATCAACATGCCGTTTTAACTCGACAAGTAAATGGACCATTCGCGAATCATTTTTACTTTGATAACAATAATTTGTCTTCATGTTGCAAAAGCACAAGAAGTTGATTTGACTGACCTGTCAAAAGAGAGTTCTTTTTCTAAATTGGCGTTGGAGGTTGAACCCTACTTTACCGTTGCTTTCCGGAAGTTTCATCAGGCGGATGAAGAATATGAATTGATTAATCCTGGCAATGGATGTGGCTATTGTGAGGAACAAACAAGCTTTACTCCTGTCGGACTTTGGAATTCTAATGCTGGCGGTTTGCGCTTGAATTTAACGTGGAAAAAACTGTATTTGACAACATCCGTTGGTTTTGAGACATATCGAAAGGACATCGTTCTTGACTTTTTGAGGATTAATCATCATCCAAAAGTACCCTTTGGGTATATTACGGACACTTACCGGGAAACGGATTACTTTTCTTTTGAAAACAATCGTGTTACACTCAGTTTTGGCATGGGATTTAAGTTGTTTAAACCGGATAAGAGGTTTAATATCATTCCACATTTTCGGTATAACCGGTCTTCCAGTATGCAAATTGATGTGAGTCAAAATTATTATGTACAGCATCGAAAGTATTATTGGGACCAAAATCCAAATCCTTCCAATAACTATGAATGGACCAAAACTAGTGCACCATCGCGAATCCTTTTGAATAAACTGGTGGATGACGTTTCAATTGGACTTAAATTCGAACTAAGACCTTCGGATCACTTTCTAGTGAATTTCGACTTGAGTTATGCTTTTGTAAGTAAATCGCTTTTTGTCATGCCCACAGAATTGTTGACGGAAAGTCTACGTTTTAGAACTACTATTGGGTTGGCCTATCGCTTGCCATTAACGCGTTGAATAGATTGTTTTTGTTCTAATGGTAACATGAGATTTGAAATGATATGGAGCGCATAAAAATTTAAGTGCATGTTCAGTATCTCCTCATTCACTCTTGTTCACAAGCTAGATCCTACAAAAAAAACCGCCAGTTTCCCGGCGGTTTTAGAATCGTTATCTTTTGTTTTTATTCTCGGATCGCTTTGATGCCCGGAAGTTCAATGCCTTCTAGGTATTCCAACATCGCGCCACCACCTGTGGATACATAACTTACTTTGTCGGCCAAACCAAATTGATTGATAGCAGCAACGGAGTCGCCACCACCGATCAACGAGAATGCCCCTTTTTCTGTGGCACGCACGATTGCTTGTGCTACTTCAACGGTACCTTTTTGGAAATTGCTCATTTCGAAGACGCCCATCGGACCGTTCCACAAGATCAATTTCGAGTTTTCAATGATCTCGGCACACGCTTTTATAGTATCCGGACCAACATCCAAGCCCATCCAGCCACTTGGAATTTGTCCGATTGGTACCAATTGTGTGCTGGCGTTGTTATCAAATTTATCTGCAATGATCGTGTCTGTTGGTATATACAAATTCACGCCTTTCGCTTTTGCTTTTGCCAAAATATCGTTTGCAACAGTCAAGTAATCATCTTCTACCAACGATGAACCTACTTCACCACCTTGCGCTTTTACAAAGGTGTAAGCCATTCCGCCACCTACGATGAGGTTGTCGACTTTTTCCAATAAACGCTCGATGATCGTGATCTTAGAAGACACTTTTGCACCTCCAACGATGGCTGTCAAAGGTTTGTCATCGCTGTTCAATACACGGTCAACACTTTTGATCTCTGCTTCTAACAAGAAACCAAACATTTTGTCGTTCGGGAAGAATTTCGCCACAACCGTTGTAGAAGCATGCGCGCGATGAGCTGTCCCGAAAGCATCATTTACATAACAATCACCGTGTTTTGCCAAATCTGCCGCAAAGGATTCTGTTCCGGCAGTTTCTTGCTTGTAAAAACGCACGTTCTCGAGTAACAATACTTCTCCCGGTTTCAGGGCAGCACTCATTTCAAAAGCAGCAGCTCCCACGCAATCGTTTGAGAATTTGACGGGTTTGCCTAACAAGCTTTCAATACGAGAAACAATGTGGCGCAAGGAAAATTTATCCTCCGGTCCTTCTTTCGGTCTTCCCAAGTGTGAAGCTAAAACGACACTTCCTCCGTTTTCCAGAATGTGTTTGATGGTTGGTAGCGCCGCACGGATGCGTGTGTCATCGGTTACCTCCAATGTCTCCTTGTTCAGTGGTACATTGAAATCTACGCGCACTAAAGCACGTTTTCCCTGAAAATTGTAATCTGCGATTGTTGCCATGTGCATTTCTTGAATGTTGCGGCAAAGTTAACAAACAATCTTTTTGGGCTCTGACTAAATGACAATCCCGACCCAAAAAATTAAACCCAGGATTAGCAGCGGCAATTCCCAGAGAACTTCGTACCATTCAAGTTGAGAAATTTTAGGCTGTTTTACCACACTTAAAATACCAACGAATAAATACGTTAAAACTAAAAAAATGGAATATCCTAAAAGCATTAAAAATAAAGAAATAACGAGTATCAAGGCGCAGTAAAAATATACACTATTCTTACGTCCAAGTAACTGAGGAATGGTGCGCAGCGCTAGGTGATCGTGTTCAATATCTCGCAGATCAAATGGGATGATTTGTATGTAGACAGCCCCAAAAACGAGTGCAATTTCCACGATGGGAATCTGCATGTCAAATTGAGCAAACGGGATGAATAAAAAGCCGCTCCAACTACCAGCGATCCAAATGTTCTTAAGAAAGGGAATACTACGTATGCCATGTGAATTTCGGAGCGGTAGCGCATAGAGGCCTGTAATCGCAAGTAATACTAACAAGATTCCTAACGATTCCGTGTTCCACGAGAAGCGCAAGCCAAGTATAGCGAAGATAGTCCAATGTAATAGAAACCAGAGCCATTGAAAATGCTGATTGCGTTGCATCCAGGAAAGTCGCGGATTTTCGGTGCTTGCTAATTGTCGGATTCGCAATAAGCGATGGAGTTGGTAAGCGGAGATCGTACCGGAGAATCCCCAAAAGGTGTACAATAAAGCTTGTTCAACGTGGTAGTGCGTTAGAAAACCGTAGAGCAAAAACCCAAAACAGCTAGCTACCCACGCGTTGGAATAAAGCAGCCAGTTGAGGAGCTTCATGGTGCAAGAACGTTTTGTAGCACCGTTTCAACCGAAATATCGGAGATACAATTGCATGGTTCCCCTTTCAAGCAGCGTGGACATTGGGGGTCGTTTACCAAGGCAATTGATCGGGTTCCCAATGCTTGCCACCTGCCTGGATGGATCGGGATTTTTGGTGCAAACAATCCAATTGCACGGATTCCTAAAAAACCGGCGATGTGCAGTGGACCCGTGCTACAGGCCACTAAGGCTGTTGATTTACTGATCAATAAGATCAACTGATCGATCGTTAATTTACCGGTTGTATCAATGATCTGAGGATGCGTGGGAAGCTCCGAACGAAATAAAGCTCCTTCTTTTTCGGTTCCGGTAAAAAGCACAACAAAATTTTGTTCGACTAACTTTTGCGCGAGTTCGATGTACTTGATCATTGGCCATTCGCGGGCACTTCCTTGGGATTTCGGATGCAAGATCACATAGCCTGCTCTTGGATCGGTGTTCAGGAAATCGGGTAATTGTGTTTCTTTGACCTGAAAGGATTGCGTATAGGCGTGTAAAGCGGAATATTCCGGAATTTCTTGTAGTCCGAATGGTCGCATCAATTCAAAATTCAACTGGGCTTCGTGCAACGGAGAACCTTTTCGGGTGAAATTAGGTCGGACATTGCACGTGAGGAAATGAAAGAGGCGATGTGAGGTTCCAATGCGAATTGGAACACCTGCTTTTTTGAAGAGTTTAGCCAATTCCCTGCGCGGAAAAACATGTACGATCGCATCATAGTTTCCGTCTTGGATCCGATTTATCTGTTCGGGTAGCGTTAATTTTTCCAGATCATCCAGGATCAATAAGTCATCAACAGCTTGATAATGTTTTACGATAGGTGCCGTATAGTTCTTGCACAAAAACGTGATGTGACACGTGGGAAATTGTTGTTTCAACCAAGCGGTCACCGGTAAAGTTAGCAGCACATCGCCGATGCTGTCTGTGCGACTGATCACAATGCGTTTGCCGTTCCAATTACTGTTTGCCTTCACGATTCAATCTTCTGAGTTCTTTGTATTTCAGGATGTTGGATGCAGCACTGATCTGTGCGATCTTAAATCCTGCCCATCCATCCAGAAAGCCTAATTTAATGAAATACATGGCAATAAAACGCCCGATGGCACTGATGTAGGGTTTTAGTGGACCAACGTTTTTGCCGGCAGCGTGGAATTTTTGTGCGGTTAGCACGGAATATTTGTCGGCACGGGCGCGGTGATCGGCGTAGGAATAATACGAGTAATGCTCCAAAATCCCCTGAAATACTTGAGGTTCGCAGGGTGGATGTACGAGTGTTTCATGCACGTATGCCCCGTCCCAATAGGATCCTTCTTTCGGAAATAAACGCGGTTTGATGTCTGGGAACCAGCCGGAATGTTTGATCCATTTCCCCATGTAATTCGTCATGCGATTGACGGAATAGGTTCCCGTGAATCCATTCAATTTTTCAGCCTTGATCTCTTGATACAACGCTTGGCTCAATGCTTCATCGGCATCTAAAGAAAGAATGTATTCTGCGGTGACAAGCGAATTCAGATAGTTTTTTGTGGCAGAATAACCTTCCCAGGCACGCTGTTCAAATTGTACACCTAAGTCTTTACAAATACTGGCTGTTTTGTCTGTGGAAAAGGCATCCAAAACAATGATTTCATCAGCCAGATCGCGAACGGATCGAATACAACGTTCGATGTTGCGTTCTTCGTTGAGTGTAATGATGACAACCGCTAACCGTTGCACAGGAGAAAGTTATTTAACGCGGATTTTCTGACCCACTTTCAATTTCCCCGGATTCACACCCGGATTCAATCGCTTCAATTGGGTAACGGTAATGCCGTGTTTTCCTGCAATGCGCGAGTAAGTATCGCCAGAACGAACGCTGTAGTATTTTTTCACAGCCGGTTTCGGCGTGTTGACTTTTGGTTCCTGCGGATCCGGTTCGTTTCCGTTCTGTACTTCATCCGCTTGTTTGCCTCCGCTGTTATCTTCTTGTGTGTCCGGAACGCTGGTGTTTTCTACTGTCGTGGTCACTTTTGTCTGGATCTTCAGCATTTGTCCCACATTGATCTGTGTACTTGCCAAATTGTTCCATTCCATGATGTTTTGGATGGAAACACTGTATTGTGCTGCGATCTTCCCCAAATTTTCTCCCGGTTTTACACGGTGATAGGTGTATTTGATCGTTGTAACTACTTTGCTTGTTGGTCCTGTGTTACCTGGTGTAGGATTCGAAACGACCAATTGATCCGGATTGTTCGGATTTGGAGGTGTAACCTGAGTTGGCGTATTTGCGGCACTGCCATACATGCGTCGTTCTAATGCGTATAAGCTGTCTTCCAAACTCACCAACAAACCAATTTTTTCAAGTGGTCCGGTAATGCATTGTTGCGGTGAAGTAGTTGGAATGTAGGTCGTCTTATAGATCGGGTTCAATCCTTGGATATCCGCAACACTCCAATTCACCAAACGCTCGATGGTTTGCATGTGAATTCCACGGTTCAAACACATTGTATCCAATTGGTAATAATGGATCTTTGGTTCCGCCGGCAAGATATTGTGTTCCGCGTGATGTGTCAACAAGTAGGCCGCAGCAATAAAATTAGGTACGTATCCTTGTGTTTCTTTAGGCAAGAACGGACGGATCTCCCAATAGGTGCGTTTCCCTCCGGAACGACGAATGGCTTTGTTTACGTTACCCGGGCCAGCATTGTAAGCTGCTAAAG
>CAYRVL010000055.1:0-4124 GCA_964427665.1 uncultured Fluviicola sp.
CCTGGGTTGTTTGAAGTAGTTGTAGCAGTGATCAAACCTGTTGTAGCTCCCGTACAAATATTCACAATAGGATTACTAATCAACGGATTGTTTGGGATCTGTGTGTCTACGGTTACTAACAAACTTGTCGTATTCGACCAACAAGAAGTGGTGTTGTCGAACGCGGCAACGTGATACGTTCCTGTGGTTGTAACTGCAAATGGAACGTTTGCAGGCAAAGCTGTTGATGTTCCGTTTGCTGTGGTGCCTTGCCAATAGTAATCGACTCCGGCAGGTGGAGTAGGAACAGTTATAGTCGTTCCTGCAGGTGCACATGCTGGGTTTTGAGCTGCTGCTAAACCGGTTGGCGCAGTAGCTAAAGGGAAGTTTGAAATGGTGATCGAAGCAGAGTTTGTTGACCAAATATTGTTTGTTGCATCAAAAGCTCTGATGAAGTAAGTACCATTCGCGAAAACTGTCCACGGTGCCGTTGCCGGGTTAGCTGTAGATGTTCCGTTTGCTGTTGTTTGCCAAAACCAAGTGATTCCTGCCGGCGGTGTTCCTGTCGCTAAGATTTGCGAACCAGTTGCACAGGATGGTGGTGTTGGATCTTGTGTTGGTGCAGCCGGTGCTGGTGGCGGCCCGATAAAACGATAAACCTGATCCGTTGCTGGCTTTGTATTCAACGTATTTGTTGATACCGTTGTAGAAATAGTTGGTGCTGCACTTGTATTCTGTAAAGAAATGTAATCGGTAGGTGTCACACCCATAATTCCGATCGATGCAGAAACGGTGTTCACAGGTTGAGCCTCCTGACGATAGATGATGTCAATGATGTTTGTTCCTTCATACAATTTAACTTGAAACGAAATCGTTGGAGCGTTGTTTGAAAAGCTCCATTCCATGTTCAACCATTGTACGGTTAGAACTTGTGAACCCGGTGTACCACTCAATTGATACGTTACCCCGGAAGTACACTGCAAATCATCCCACAACGCTGCCACACCCGGACGTTGCGTCGCTGTGGTTGTTGCTAAATTGTTCGTAAGTGTAGATGTTTTACCTGTTCCAAACAGTAAAACGCCATCTGAAGTAGCCTGAACTTGCGTGTAGGATACTCCGTTGAAAACGAAATTAAAACCAATAGGGAATGCCGTTGAGATTCCTCCATCAGCCGTCGCCGCCAGTGAGGTTGCTGTGCCCCCCACAATTGGCGTAAACGTTCCGGAGAACGCTGTGAATCCGTAGTTCGCAACTTGAGCCGATGCATTGGCGCCTATTAAAAGCGCAATGAATAAGCTCAAGCTACTTACTATACTTAAGTACCTTTTTCTCATATAACTACTATTTTTTTAACAAAGGTACGAAAGGTGAAATCCAAATACCAATTAATTACATAACACTTCTTTATTAATTGCGTTAATTTTTTTTAATGGTTCGAATTGAACGAACATATAGGTCAAGACAATGAATATTTCAACTTGTCAGAACCGATCATTTAAACTGTATTTTTGTAAAAATCAAAATAGAACTCATGAACGTTTTAGTATGCGGAAGTAGTCAGGGAATCGGAAAAGCAGCGGCACTGAAATTTGCAGCTCAAGGTGACAATGTGATTCTGATGGCGCGGAGTGAAGAGAAGTTGAAACAGGTGCTGGCAGAATTATCAGCAGATAATCAACAGCATCATCAATACATCGTGGCTGATTTTTCAAATCCACAACAAGTGAAACAAGCGATCGAAGATTTCCTTGCAGCCGGAAATGAAATTGATGTGTTGGTAAACAATACCGGCGGACCGAAAGGTGGACCTATTATCGATGCCACGATCGATGAATTTTATAATACTTTCACCCAACATTTGATCTGTAACCATATACTTGTTCAAGCCGTTGTACCGGTGATGAAAAAACGGGGAGGAGGACGCATCATCAATATCATCTCCACTTCTGTGAAGCAACCGTTGCCGGGACTAGGAGTTTCGAATACTATTCGGGGAGCCGTCGCCAACTGGAGTAAGACACTAGCGAATGAACTTGGACAATTTAACATCACCGTGAATAATGTCCTACCAGGTGCAACGAATACGGTTCGTTTGCAATCCATCGCGGAAGCAAAATCTGAGAAAACCGGGATGGCAACAGCAGATATCTTTGAGGAAATGGCCGAAGAATCACCAATGAAGCGCATCGCAGAACCGGAAGAGATCGCAAATGCCGTTGTTTTCCTGGCGTCTCCAGCGGCAAGCTATATAAACGGGATCAACATTCCTGTTGATGGTGGACGCACGAAATCTTTGTAATTTATCGCAATACGTTGATGTGACCGACGATGGTTTCTTCGATCCCGGAGTTGGTCACATACCGGATCTTGTATGTGTAGGTTCCGTCTGGAACTAAAAATCCTTTGAACGTCCCGTCCCACACGAAATTTACTTCATTGGACTTAAATACGTTCTCCCCCCAGCGATTGTAGATCCAAATGGTTAATTCCTTGATCTTGATCGTGCTCGCAGTGAAGGTATTATTGAACTCATTTCCATCTGGCGTGAAGGTATTCGGAACGTAGACCCAATATTCCTCTTGAATAGTAATAATTTTGGAAATGGTATCTGTACAACCCAATTCGTTTGTCGCGATCAAAGTAACCACGTATTGTCCCGGCAGGTCATAAACGTTTGTTGGATGCGTTAGTTCCGAGCGCTGTCCATCACCAAAATCCCATTCATAAGAAACGGATCCTGTACTCAAATTTTGAAAGGCTACCGGTAAATCCTCAAAGGTCAGAGAACTGATCATGTTGAAGTCAGCAACTGGTTGAATCACATTGACGGTTATTTCTCCTTCAACAAAGAATGTTTGACATTCATCATATACGCGAACCGTGTAGGTTGTTGTTGTGCTTGGAGATACTACCACGTTCGCAGTTGTTTCACCGGAATGTTCCCAAATGTAATAATAGGTGCCGTATCCGCCGGTAGCAGTTACGCTTAGATTTGCCGGTTGACCTGGACAGATCAAAACATCCGGCGACACATTAATCACCAACGGAGGACTGGTAATGGTATAGTTAATAACAGCTGTCAGGGAATTCCCGCACAAATCAGTTACTACGACCGTATATTGCGTGGAGGCTGATGGAATGACAGAAATCTCCGCGACGTCTCCGATCACCGTACCGGTAGCATCCGTCCATTCATAGGTGTATGCACCTGCACCACCTGCTGGAGTGGCGATCAATTGTGTCGGAACATACGGACAGATTTCTACAATATCCGGAGTAGTGGTAAGTGTTAATGGTTGATAAACGGGAACGTTAACGGTAATGGTAGCAGTTGCTGTTTCACCTAAACAATCGTCCGTAACGGATACACTGAAGGTTTGTGTACTGGTCGGATTGACAAAAATAGAAGGTGTTGTTTCACCGGTATTCCAAACAAACGTATACGGTCCTACTCCTCCAGATGGCGTCGCGATCACTTCGATCGGTTGCCCCGGACAGATCACGTTGTCTGTTGCCAGATCTACATCCACTGGTTGAATGTCATTGATCTTGAGATCCAGCACGATTGGGTTAATGTTTCCGCAGGGGTCGGGAATCTGAAACGACAGGTTCAATGTTTCAATTCCTTCCGTAATACCGTCTGCTAGGGCGTTGAAATTAAATGTGGCGGTTGTTTGACCCGGACTGAATGTTACCGAAGCCGGGATCGGAGTGTAATCAGCACCGGAAGTTGCCGTTCCTGTAACGACGATTGGAACTGTCAAACTCGTTCCGGATGAGTTAGCGCCACGCGTTAAGGTAACTGTCGTATTCACACAACCTTCGGCCATGGTTTCACCATCTCCAAAAGCATCGAAACTCATCGTGTAATCTACATTAACCGGTACTTTAGAAGAGAGTGAATTCGCTTCGAGGAAAATACCAGAATCGTAGATTCCATCCATCGCGTCTGCAATAGCGATCACCAAATGGTAGGTTTGACCACATTGCACTTTTGAAACCGCTTCAAGTACGGTCGTAAAACCATCATACTGGATGTAAAAATTAGAAGCGTTGTTTGGTGCGGAACCACCATCTCCATTGTTGATATAGCTACCACAATTTGTACACGGTCCGGAATTGGATGAACCGTTGTTTACGTT
>CAYRVL010000055.1:4224-9459 GCA_964427665.1 uncultured Fluviicola sp.
TCCAACCCTAAATTCGTGTTTTGACCGTCAAAATATCCGATAGCTCCAGCTGATCCGGAGAAATTAATGTTGGAAACGGTCACTCCCGGACCAAGTAATACGTTCTGAACCAAGGATCCCGGTGCCTGTGCGCTAGTAACCAACTGTGCATGAAGCACAAGTGGAAGCAAAAAGAACAAACCGATAATCCATTTCATAGTGTCTAATTAACGTTTAATATACGAAAGAGTTGTCTTTTATTAACAATAATTGAGCCTTTTTATAGGTTGATTGAGTAATCGGTAAAAAAAAAGCATGCGGCTGGGGATTGAAAATGGAAAAATAACGGTTCTCATTGATGAATTCCCTGCAAGGAACAGAGGTTAAAATAGGTTCCTTTTTCCGCCATGAGCGATTGGTGATTACCCCGTTCGATGATCTCCCCTTTTGAAAGCACCAAGATCTCGTCGGCTTGAATGATCGTACTTAAACGGTGAGCGATTACCAGCGAGGTGCGGTCTTTCATGAGGTCTACCAATGCTTCCTGCACCAAACGTTCGCTTTCTGTATCTAATGCCGAAGTTGCCTCGTCCAATATCAGGATCGCCGGATCTTTCAAAACTGCCCGGGCAATGCTCAATCGCTGACGTTGTCCACCGGAAAGTTTGTTACCGCGCTCGCCGATGATCGTATCGTAACCTTGCTCCAATTCCATAATGAATTGGTGTGCATGGGCTATTTTGGCTGCTTCGATGATCTTTTCCATGGAAATGTCGTCTCGACCGAAAGCAATATTACTGCGAACCGTATCATTGAACAACACCGATTCCTGCGAAACGATTCCAATATTTCGATGCAGATCCTCCATGCGAAATTCGCGAATATCGGTTCCATCGATTGTGATACTTCCTTGTTGCACATCGTAAAAACGCGGTAACAGGTCTGCGATCGTCGATTTTCCACTGCCGGATTCACCAACCAAAGCAACGGTTTTTCCTTTCTTTAATTGAAAATGGATGTTTTTCAAGACCGGCTCGTCTTTGTAGCTAAAGGTAATATTGTTCACTTCAACGGCATTCGTAAATGCTGTTAACGGTTTGGCATTTGGTGCGTCTAGGATCACTTCATCCATGCGCAATATCTCCTGAATTCGATCCAAAGATGGTTGCGCTTTATTCAAATTCCCCACACAGGTTGCAATTCCTTGTATAGGTCGCAGTAATTGCGAAAACACGACCACAAAGGTCACGAACTTCTCTCCGTTCATACTGCCGCTTTCGGTCAAGATCATCGAACCTCCAAACCAAACCAAACAAAGCATCACAGCAGCTCCTAATACCTCATTCAAAGGCGGAGAAAGGTCGCGTTTGCGGAAAGCTTTGGTGATCAATTGCTGGTGACGCAGGTTGTATTGACGAAAACGTTCGCGCACAAAATCGATTGCATTGAAGGCTTTCACCACTTTTACGCCACTCAATGATTCATCCATGGCAGAGTAAACTAAGCCATTTTGTTCCTGACCGGCTTTTGCGGTGCGCTTCAAGCTTTTTCCGATACGCGAGATCACGAATGCAGAAATGGGAAGCAGGATGAAGGAAATCAGTGTCAGTGAAGGACTGATATAGATCAAAGCCCCGATCGTTGTGAGGATCGCGAAAGGTTCCCGAAAAATCAGTTCGAGTGTGGAAACAACTGCGATCTCGATCTCTAGGGTGTCGCTGTTCATGCGTGACATCAAATCTCCTTTTTTCTCATTCGTGTAAAAAGACATAGGGAGTCGCATGGCTTTGGAAAAGAGTTGGTCTTTCAGATCGCGTACGACGGCCATGCGCAATTGGGATTGATGCCAAATTGCGGCGTATCGCGCTACATTTTTCAGGAAAAAAGCAACAAAAACTGAAATACACACGAACAGCAAGGCCGATTTCGGATCGGTTTTCACCATTTCTTGCATGGTGTAATTGTAGAGGTCTGAACAATACGTAAAAAACTCAAAAAAACCACCTTTCCATTGCGGTTCAGGCAATTCCTTAACGGTGTCAGTTGTTTTGAAAATGAGCTGTAAAAAAGGAATGAACAGCAACATGGACAACAAATTGAAAATGACGAACAGCAGATTGAACACAATCGTTAGTATGGCCGATGTCCTGTATAAAAAGACGTATTTTAAGAATTGTCTTGTTGATTTCATGCACTGCAAAGATAGGTTTTTGCGGCGCTAAGTACTTATGCCCGTTTACATTTCTTAACTTTGTCGTATGAGTTCAATCAGACAAAGTCGTGTTGAGGGTGTCATTCAGGAAGAATTGTCCACTTATTTTCAACGCAATGCGCGTGAGATCTGCTTAGGTGCGATGGTCTCCGTAACGGTAGTTCGCGTGACGCCAGATCTTTCGTTAGCACGTGTTTACTTGAGTGTTTTCGCAGGACCGGATAAGCAAGATGTGTTAGCCAATATCCGTGAACATGGTCGCAAGATCCGCGGGGAGGTAGGGAAGCGTTTGCGCAATATGCACAAGATCCCGGAATTGTCGTTTTTTATTGACGATTCCCTGGATTATGCTGAGACCATCGATAAATTACTGAAAGATTAAACTGTCTTTTTTCATAGCGCGCCGATATCTGCGTTACACACGCAAGCAACGCAACCTGGTACATTGGATCACGAATGTATCGGTGATCGGTATTGCTGCCATTACCGCTGCTTTGATCATCCTGGTGGCTGCTTTCAACGGTATCGAAAGCATGGTAGAACGCCTCTATTCTGATTTTGATTCGGATCTGATCGTTCGTTCTGAAAAAGGCAAGACCTTTAAAGAAGAAGCCATTGACAGCAAAGCTCTTTTAGCAATTCCCGATGTATATCGTGTGCATCGTGCTGTAGAAGAAACCGTTTATTTGAAGCATCAAAAAAAAGGAACCAATGCCCGTATGTTAGGTGTGGATAGCTTGTTTCTGGAAGATTGCTTCATGCACAAACATCTGGTGGAAGGAGAGGCACGTTTTTCTATCCAAGGCAGACCGGCTGCAATTGTCGGTGCCGGCGTGTTGAATGCTATTGACGGGTATATTTCAACCTTGGACGGTTCAGAGGAGATCCAGCTGTATTCACCGCTGCGGGATGCTTCTATTTCCCGCCGAAAAAGTCCGTTTAAGGTGTTGCCCCTTTCCGTGGTAGGCTCTATGAATTTCAATCGCGAGGTGAACAGTGAGTATATTCTCTTGCCCTTGGAGCTGGCACGCGAACAATTGAATTACGATACGGATCTGACAGCCCTTTTTATAACGCTCAAGGCAGGTTCCGATCCAAATATCGTAAAGGAAGCAGTGCAGCAAAAGATTGGATCGGGATATTCGGTAAAAACGGCGGCTGAAAAGAATGAATTGATCTTCAAGACCAGTCAATCCGAGAAAAAGATCGTGATCGTGATCTTGGTATTCGTTTTTATTCTGGCGGCTTTCAATTTGATTGCTTCCCTGACAATGCTTTACATCGAGAAAACGGATAATATTGAAACACTTTATCGGTTGGGCGGTCAGCGTTCGTTGATCTTTTCGGTGTTTTTTACCGAAGGGCTGATGATCGCATCAAAAGGTATTCTCTACGGGATCATTTTGGGTGTTGGTATCTGTTTAATTCAATGGAAATGGTCGGTTTTGCAAATGCCAAATTCCGGAGGCGAAGCCTTTCCGATCACGTTCACTTGGAATGATGGGTTTCTGATCGCGGCCTTGGTTTTCGGACTGAGTGCAGTGATGTCATTCGCTCCGGTTTACTATATGGTTTACAAGCGATCCAAATAGACTATACACGCATACCTAAAATAGTGATGTCGTCATTTTGCGTATAGCCTTCTGACCAATTTCGCAAAGTATTTTCAATATGTTTCTTTTGCAGAGCAAGTCCGTCTAGTCGAATGGATTCCATGAATTCCTCAAAACGATTGATCCCAAAGTCATTGCCATTTAGTCCGCCTTGTTGCACATAAATACCATCGGTAAACAGGTAAATGAGATCGTCGGATTCTAAAGTACAAGCGAATTGTTCGGGTTGCGAACCGGGACTTGTGTTATTGGAAAAATGTTGCTGGTCTTTTTTACAAATTATGTATCCAACTCCGGATGTTGCCAAACGGAATTGATTTCCATCCTTAACGGCGATCAAAATATCCAGGTCATCGCCACGACCGGAATCAGATTTCGAGCCTAGTTGCATGGCTAGTTCGTTTCTGAATGCTTTCAAAATCTCGTCCGCATCGATTACTTTTCTCTCACAGATGATCTGATTGAGTAATTGAATACCTAAAATGGTCATAAAGGCACCAGGTACGCCATGACCAGTTGCATCGGCTACGGCCATGATCCATTTGCCGTTGATCTCACCAAACCAGTAAAAATCACCGCTGACGATCTCCCGTGGTTTGAAAAGCAAAAATGAATCGGAAAAATGGTGTTTCAGTCGGCTCGGATCAGGCAAGAGATTCATCTGAATGCGCTTGGCCGAATTGATACTTTCTGTGATGTCCTTGTTTTGTTGATCGATCAAAAGCTCATTGGCACGTCGTTCGGTAATGTCGCGAGCAAGCGCTAAGAATCCGGAAATACGTTTTTTATTCCCCGGCTCATATTGTAATGTAACGTTCTGACTAATCCAAATGGTTTTGCCATCGCGAGAACGAATCGGGAATTCGTGGTAGGTATGATGCAAGCGATTTTTGAATTGATCCCGGTAAAATTGCTCCACTTGTTCCCGATATTCGGGCATGATCTGATAAAATGAACTTTTACCTACAATGGTTTCTTGTCGGTAGCCGAAAACCTGAAACGCTCGTTCGTTCGCAAAAGTAAAGTTTCCTTGAATGTCGGTGGTGTAAATGATCTCCTGAGCATTCTCTACTAAGGCTTGATAATTGTTTGCCAAAGTGAGTTTGTCGGTAACGTCTTGGCCCATGATCACTTGCACATTCGTACTGAGGTATTTACACGACCATTCGATGTAGATCACTTTGTTGTTCCGATCATTCATAGGAACTAAGAACGTTTTTCCATCTGCAAAAAGATCATTGATCTTGATCTGGCGCATTTCATTGGAGGTTACGATATCATTCAACAGCGACAAAGGTTTTCCGATCAAGGCATCTGCTGACATGGGCAGATAGGTAGAAATATTGCTGGAACAATAATGAACAATATTGTGGTTGTCAAAAGAGATCATGATCACATTTCCCTTGTTTACCAAAGCGTTTACGAAGATCA
>CAYRVL010000055.1:9559-17709 GCA_964427665.1 uncultured Fluviicola sp.
TTCCGGCAAAGCAAAATTCAGTAAAAATTGAATAATGAAGTTCAATACCAGAGCCAAACCGATCAAACGCGGAATGATCGTTGGTGTAATGCCAAAATCTTGGGCATTGACAATTTGAGAAGGAACAAGTGTTTTGTTCCACTGAACAAATAGAATGTTGATCACGCCAATCAATACGATCAGGGATGCAATGAACCATTTGTTCATCCAGATCGGTTCACTGACTTCAAAACTAATGCTAGCGATCTCGGAAGCATTGGTCCCGTCGTAAGAAGCTTTCACTTGAAGGACGTAAGTTCCGTTGTTCAATTCCGGAATTTGGATCTCCTGAAGTCGTGAATAGTTCGACCACGTGGGATCACTGTTTAGAAAACGGTACGAAAAAAGTACGCCGGATGTTTTGCTCATGACGCATTTTACCGTGAAGTAATTTTTTTCGGATTGATTTTGAATGCTTCCGTCGCTCAATTCCCTACCGCGAATGATGAGTGGTCGGGGCGGAATAGGATAGGATTCCAAAACGTTTGAATTGATCTGGTACAAACCTTCAATAGTGCCTACAAAGCTGATGTTTCCATTCTGAAAAACAGCTCGTGTATTCGTTTCATAGCCACCAAACCCTTCCGTGTGCGAATAGTTGCGTTGTTTCAAAACATGGCCCTCATGATCTACCCGTATCACATTGATCCCCCGATTGGTACCAACCAGCAAATTGCCAAAATTATCCGCGCTTAGGGTGTAAAAAAGCGTGGACGGCAGTTTGTCTTTACCGGCGATGACCACGTTTTCCCCGTTTCGGGTTATACCAACAAGACCACGATCCAAGGTAAACCAAAGTGTGCCGAATTTATCTTTTGTAGAACTCCCGGAATAGGATCCGAGATAGTTGAATTTACGCAGGAGTTGAAAAGTCTCCTGTTGACGATCCCACCTTAAGACCCCGTTGTTTGTTCCAAAGTAAATGGCGGTGCGATCAAAATTATCTTGAGCCGAATAAAAAAAGTTTGGAAACTCCTTGATTTCCCGAAGATAATGCTTCGTGCCGCCGTTGGTCGGATCATAAACACTTAAACCAAGACCTTTCCGACTAAACCACAATCGTTTTCCATCCCAGTGTAAAAAATTGATGGATGTGTTTCCCAGCTCAGGTCCCTTAAACGGTTCCAACACGTCGCCTTTTAGACGCAAGATTCCTTTCTCCGTGGCGATCAACGTGCCCAAAGTACATTCGATCACCTGAAACGCTTTGAGGTGATGATTAACGGGAGCCGCACTTGAAAAAATCTTTCCTATGTACAGATCTCCTTTCGAATTTCCAAGGATCAGCTGATTGTTTTTCGTTCTGTAAACAAGGAGAATTGAGGGGTCATCATAAATGCGCAACAGATTGATCTTTGTGAACGGTTCAACGGAAACTTTGATCAGACCGACGTTCGCATTGATCCAGAGGTCGCCATTGAAATCGACGGAAATTCCGCGCACGGTCATTTCAGTACTCGGGAAGTTGTTGATGATGTAGGTTAACTTATTATCTTGAAACCGGTAGACCTCGTGATTGATGGTTGTTAAAAAGGTAGTAGATCCATGACTGTCGGCGAACAAGATCTCTGAATTTTTGAGCTTGGTTGTACTCAAATTTTGAAACGATCTGCGTAAAGTGGCTCCGGAACCGGAATAACTGAGCTCTAGTAGTTTACCTTTTTCAAGGTCGATCAGTTGCAATTTGTTTTTCCTAAAATTAGCGGTACTTGGATGAAAACTAATGCCTTGTTGTTTCAACCAGGTTTCCAGATGCATTATTCGGTTTTCGTTGATCACAAAATTTCCGGCATCACTGAAAACCATGGTGAAGTAGGGAGTTGAAAGGATCTGTCTGTATTGAGTGAGGCTTTTACTCAATCGTTTAGACTGGTATAATTTCCCTTTCAGATCAATAAGATCGATCGTATTGTTGGTGAAGACCACTGCACGATTTCCAATCAAAGTGATGCTTCTGCAATCGCCATGTTTTCGATCCGGTTTATAGATCAACTCGTATTTTCCGTTCTTGAATCGAAACGCTCCGTCATACAAAGTGGTCATGTAGGTATACCCATCATCACCATGGCGAATGTCTGAAACGTGAAATGGCTGGTGCTGATTCACATGTTTGATCTCAACGAAACGTTTTCCATCAAAACGCATCATTCCACCTCCGTCCGATCCGACCCACAAATATCCGTCACGATCTTGCCGCGAACACAGCGTGGATTCCGTGATCAAACCATCCCGGTGATTGTATCGTTTGAACGTGAACAACTGTGTCCATCCGAAGGTATGAACCAAGCTGCATAGAACAACCAAGAAAAATAGTCGATAGGCTTTCAAACAGTACTAGTTTGGAGCCAAAATACGAAAAAAAAATTAAGCCTTAATTTTTAGTGTCTCAGCTACGTAACGACCGGTAACTTTGCATTTTTCCAGATCCGGACCATAGATCGTGACGTGTCCCATTTTGCGGTAACCTTTGGTGCGTTGTTTTCCGTACAGGTGCACAGCAACGCCCGGTATCGACATGACTTCCTCTAAACCTTCATAGCGGGCATCTCCATCAAATCCATCTTCACCCAGTAGGTTGATCATCACTCCGGGAACAATTAAGGATGTGGCTCCAAGCGGTGCGTTCACGATGCTTCGCAAATGTTGTTCGAATTGCGACGTATAGCAACATTCGATCGTATGATGTCCGCTGTTGTGCGGTCGGGGTGCTATTTCATTGACCAAGATCTCACCGGTTTCTGTGAGGAACAATTCTACGGCAAGGATGCCCACCATTTGCAATTCGTCGATCACATTCAAGGCGATCAATTCTGCTTTTTTTTCAATTTCAGCTGGAATTTCAGCCGGAGAAAACAAAAACTCTACCAAATTGGCCACCGGATTGAACTCGCATTCCACTGTCGGGTAAACGGCCGTTTCGCCGGATTCATTACGAGCAACGATCACGGAAAGTTCTTTGCTGAAAGGGATCATCTCTTCGATCACACATGGAGCGTCGAAAGCATTTTTCAGGTCTTCCTCGGAGCGCATGATCTGAACGCCTTTGCCATCGTAGCCTCCGGTTCTTAGTTTGAGTACAAACGGAAATTCCGGACAGTTTGCTATCAATTCTTCCTTGTTCTGAACCAAACGGAACGGTGCGGTTGGAATGCCGTGTTGATCGTAAAAAGCTTTTTGCAATCCTTTATCTTTGATTGTCGCGAGAACACGCGGCTGTGGAAACACTTTTTTGCCCATTTTCTCTAATTCGGCAAGTGCCTCAACATGCACGTTTTCAATTTCTACGGTCAGTACGTCTTTGTCTTTCCCGAATTCAATGATCGTATCATAATCATTCAAACTGCCCACAGTAAAGGAACTGGCAATGTGGGCGCAAGGCGCTTGTGGATCCGGATCAATGCAATGAACGTGTACATCGTAGTTCAAGGCTTCTTGAATAAACATTCGACCCAGTTGTCCACCACCGAGCATTCCCAATTTGTATTGGTTTCCGTTCCACTGTTTTTTCATGTGGCAAAGATACGCTGTGCAATTGAAATATCGCGCGTTGGTTTTTTAAGTTTGCCCGGAAGGGGTCCGTCGCGGGATACATTCCGCTCATTTCCATGTTACGGAGGTAAGATTCCCCGAAAAATCTTAATTTTGCCTCAAATATTTCTTAGAAGTGTTACAGATTCACGATAAAACATTCGAAGTTTTCCTTCCTGCAGAGGAGATCCAAAACGAAATTCAGTCCTTAGCAGCGCGTATCAACGCGGATTATAAAGGAAAGGATATTGTATTTGTGACAGTTCTGAACGGAGCCTTCATGTTCGCCGCAGACCTGATGAAACACGTGCACTTACCGGCTGAGATCGCTTTTGTGAAAGTGAGCAGTTATCAAGGTATGAATTCCACGGGTCGTGTGGATGAGGTGATCGGTATCACGCAGCCGTTAAAGAACAAACATGTTGTGATCCTGGAAGATATCGTAGACACTGGAATCACTATGGAGAAATTATTTACCTTACTTTCTGTGGAACATCCTGCAAGCATCGAAATTGCAGCCTTGTTATACAAGCCAGAGGCTTTCAGAGGGAAACACGAACCAAAGTACATCGGATTTTCTATTCCAAACAAATTTGTGGTTGGATACGGATTGGATTACAACGAATTGGGGCGCAACACCGCTGATATTTATCAATTAAAGGGTTCATCCCATTAACGAAACGCTATGTTAAACATTGTTTTATTTGGCCCTCCGGGAGCTGGAAAAGGTACACAATCGGAACGATTGATCGAGAAGTATGGCCTGGTACATTTGTCTACAGGTGATATCTTCCGTGCCAATATCAAAGGAGAAACGGAATTGGGTCTTTTGGCCAAAAGTTACATGGACAAAGGGAATTTGGTACCGGATGAGGTAACGATCAATATGCTGAAGAGTGAAGTCATGAAACATGCTGACCCGAAAGGTTTCATTTTTGATGGATTCCCGCGTACAACTGCCCAAGCAGCAGCATTGGATGCGTTCTTACAATCGATTGATACCACTATTTCCATGATGGTAGGATTGGAAGTTGCGGAAGATGAATTGCGCGAGCGATTGAAAAAACGTGCAGAGATCAGTGGTCGACCGGATGACGCAAACCCGGATGTGATCCAGAATCGCATCAATGTCTACAAGAATGAAACGGCTCCGGTGAAGGATTTTTACGAGTCGCAAGGGAAATACAAAGCGGTAGACGGCATTGGAAGCATCGACGAGATCACCCAACGCTTGTTTGCAGCAATCGAAGGATAATTATATATGAACCGAAACTTCAATCAGTTGTCAAATGCAGGCTGATTGAAGTTTTTTTTTACTCCAAACACATGGCATCAGACAATTTCGTTGATTATGTAAAGATTCACTGTACTTCCGGAAACGGAGGTGGAGGAAGTACGCATTTCCGCCGCGAGAAATACATACCAATGGGAGGTCCCGATGGCGGTGACGGAGGTCGCGGTGGACACATCATTGTTCGCGGCAACAAGCAGATGTGGACCTTGCTTCATTTGAAATACCACAAGCACATCAAAGCGGGACATGGAGAACATGGTTCCGGTCAGTTGCAAAAAGGAGCACAAGGCGAAGACAAATACATCGAAGTTCCACTGGGAACGATCGCCAAAGATGCCGAAACAGGTGAAGTTTTATTTGAGATTACGGAAGATGGGGAAGAGCAGATCCTGGTTCCGGGTGGACGTGGAGGAATGGGGAATGACCATTTTAAATCGCCTACCAACCAAACGCCGCGTTTTGCTCAGCCTGGTGAACCGGGACGTGAAGGGTGGATGATCCTGGAAATGAAAGTGCTTGCGGATGTCGGTCTTGTTGGTTTTCCAAATGCGGGCAAATCAACGCTTCTATCGGTACTTTCAGCGGCTAAACCGGAGATCGGAGATTATCCGTTCACCACCTTACGCCCGAATTTGGGGATCGTGAAATACCGCGATTTCCGTTCGTTTGTAATGGCAGATATTCCGGGAATCATTGAAGGAGCACATACCGGAAAAGGACTTGGTTTGCGCTTCCTGCGCCACATTGAGCGCAATTCGTGTTTGTTGTTCATGATCCCTGCAGATGCCGACGATATTCACCAAGAATACAAGATCTTGCTGAATGAGTTGAAACAATACAATCCAGAATTGTTGCACAAAGAACGTATTCTGGCCATCACGAAATCGGATATGTTGGACGATGAATTGAAGGAGGCGATCGCCAAAGACCTGCCAAAGATTCCATACGTGTTCATTTCTGCCGTTGCGGAACAAGGGTTGACTGAATTAAAGGATTTGATCTGGTCGCGATTGACACATGCTTGAGACCCTCGAACATATCGATCAGGATATTTTGTTGGCAGTTAACGGTGCCCACTCGCCATTTTTAGATCAGTTTTTTTGGATAGTTAGCGGAAGATTGGTGTGGTTACCGCTTTATCTGTTGCTAGCGTTTTTCATCCAACGCGAATTCGGTTGGAAGAAGCTGGGGATCTTTCTGGTGATCGTCGCTCTTACCATTGCTGCGGTAGACATCAGTTCGGTGCATTTGTTCAAGGAAATGTTCGAACGTTATCGCCCTTCACATCACGCGATCATCGGTCCGCAACTGCATTTGTACCAATTCGAGGATGGTTCGATTTACAAGGGCGGCATGTACGGTTTCATCAGTTCACATGCCTCCAATTTCTTTGCGATCAGTGGGCTGGTTGGTTTAACTTTGAAAAAACGCTATCCACAATTGATCTTCTTTTTGATCGCGATCAGCATATTGGTATGTTACTCCCGCATGTATCTGGGAGTGCATTATTTGAGTGATGTTCTCGTGGGCGCAATTTGGGGATTCGGGTTGGCTTGGCTGAGTCACCGGTATCTGGTGAAACGATTCATACAAGAAATCCCATGATGACCGGATTTTACATCTTTTTAGGTGGCGGAATTGGCGCTTTGACCCGTTACGGGATCAGCTGGTTGTTTCAGCGTTTCGAACTGGGAAATTTCCCTTGGGCCACGTTTTGGGCGAATGTCATGGCGTCTTTGATCGTTGGGATCACGGTAGGGTTTTTACGCACTAAAACAGCACAATCGGAATGGCTTTACGCATTGGTGATCATCGGATTCTGTGGTGGATTGAGCACCTTTTCCAGTTTTGCCAAAGAGAATGTAGAACTGTTCGAGAAAGGACATTACGCGATCGGACTCGTGAATATTTTACTATCCGTCAGCGTTTGTCTGCTCGCTGTTTGGTTTGGTAAAAGAATCGTTTAAGCCACGGGAACCAAGGCCTGAATCTGTTCCACCAGTTGCTTGCGTTTGTCAACGAATTTACTCAGATCCGCTTGCTGCATCATGCCTTTCAATCGGAACTCTTTGAACCAATTCTGGTAGGCATACGCAATGCGCCAGAGTGTTGGCGCCACGAACAAGAAGTAGAGAATTCCCAATGACCAATGAGGCAAGTAAAAGTGCGTCAACAGGATAACGATCGGAATATTGTACAAGGAGCCGAATAGCTTTCCTAACATCATCTTTACGGAACCCCAAAACACTTTGCGACGCATGACTTTTTCGGTCAGTTTTTTAGCAGCGAAGTAAGGAAGGAATCCGTGTAGCCAACCAAGAATTGCCAGCGGCCACATGGTGAGTAACAAAGCTCCTTCTTTCGTTCTGGAAATAGGTTGATTGTGCTGGGCTGCAAATACGAAGCGATCCTGGATCTTCATGCGTTTCTCCAGCGTGAAATAGGCGTCCATATCTTTGCGTAATTGAACGAACTCCGGGTTCTCTTCCTGTACGTTTTCATTTACCCAATGTGCAAGCTTCTGTCCGTATTTCAAACGCTCCTTTAATGATAACTTCTCGTCGTGGTTCGCATGATTAAATCCTTTGCGGGTCAACTGCATGATGTTTTCCAAGAAGCTGTACCACGCTTTGTCGCGCACGTAAATGATACATTCCTGCATGTCACTTTCCAGACGCTTGGTGAGTTCGTTAATGATCTTCACCGGATTTTCACGGTACGCCGTTTCAAAATCGTTCAGACAAATGCGCTTGTTGTATTGGATCACAAATTCAGAATAGATCGTATTGCGGTCGGTATAATTGATCCCCATGGCGCAGAGATAGATCTTCTTTTTCCAGCCACAAGCGTCTAAGGCACCAAAACCCATGCGAACGGCTCCTTTTTTCACCGGTTTCAAACCGCGAATGGGCGTGTCGTCGGTAAAGCCTTCACCAAAGATCAGGATGTTGCGCCCAAGAGCTAAGGAGCGATTGACTTTATTGAAAACGTCGGAGTTTTTTGCCTTGGTGTCCTCCCCGTCGTGTTGCCGATAAATGGGAAGCATGTGCGCCGCCCACAAAATCGGTTTCAACCACCACTTAAATACGTCTGAACGCGTCATGAAATGAACGATCGGTCGCCCAATTGAACCAATCATGATAGGGTCCATAAAGGAATTGGGGTGATTACTGACGTAGATCGTACGCCCAAAAAACGATTTGGGATTGTTGACGATTTCGAAACGCTTATAGAACAAACGGAACGAAATGTTTAGCGATATTTTCAATAACAAGTAAAACGGGCGCAT
>CAYRVL010000056.1:0-17400 GCA_964427665.1 uncultured Fluviicola sp.
GTTCCTGAGGCGAGATTGGTCACATTCAATGACATTGTTTCTTGCTGAACGATTTGCTCCAGTACTACCTCACCTGTCAATCCGGTAATCGTCACCTTTTCACCGATGGAAAGGCCTTCAACCGTTACCTGCTCTTGTGCTGGATTCGGATAACAACGGATCGTTGACTCACTTGCATCTGCTAATCCTGCTGTTCCATTATTTGTACAATTGGTCGTTGATTCTTCGAACAAATTCAACACTTCACACGGTTGCAATGCTCTGCGCCAAAATCCCATTTGATCCAAGGTCGTGCGGGATTCGATACTTTGAGAGGCATTGTGATTCACGTATGACGTAAACCCAGCCCATTCGTTGTTCCCAGTAGCATTGCTGTAGTCTAAATTCCCCGTAACGGCTAATGAATCGGTACAATCTCCATTCACATACAAACGCAGATACGCTTGGTCGTAACTCACCATCACATGATACCAAGTCGAATTGTAATTGGCCGTTGATTTCAAAATTCGCGTATTTCCTCCAATCACTGTTTGGAAATACAGTTTCCCGTGGTCTGGTCCATAACCTGTCATTCCCGGTCCAGTTGACACAAAATCAGATAAAAAGGCGAATTGCGTATGTGTACCAACAACCGGTCCACCGATCTGTTGCATCACCTCATAATCCATCTTATAGAAGTAACCAATGAAATTACCCGGGAAGGAAGAATATTGTACTAAGAAGGGCGCAACCCAACCACCAATGGTAAAACCTGTAGTCGCATCAAATCCGTCGATACTCGTTTTGTATGCACCGCCGTTATTTAAAGATGAGTTGGCTACTCCATTTCTATCGATGGCATAATTTACATTGCCTCCTGGTGTCAACGTTAAACCAGTGGTCAACGCATTATCAATATTCCCATTGAAATTCCAAAAACCTTGTAAACTATCTGTTGAAACAAAGGCCGGAACTTGAGCGAACAAAGCAGCACTTGATAGACAAATGGTTATTAATTGCAAATAGATTTTTCTCATGTGTTTATTTTTTAAACAAAGAGAAAAGAAATGAAGATTCTCGGCAGGGCAATTAAATGAATCGGGGTTTTGGGTTTATCAAACCCCGCTTTTGCTTAATGAATTTTTTTGACGTTTAGTCGATCAATTGTTCAATTTCAAACAGCCGTAACTGAATCGCAAGTCAATCGGATCAAAAGATCTTGTCTTTAAAATATTGTTGCAATAAATTCCTTTTTTCGGGTGTTGCCGAAATTTCATCTCCATTATCCATTTGTACAAAGCCACCATCTTTTTTGCTGATCTTGGCGATATGTTCCACGTTAATGATGAATGAGCGGTTGATGCGGAAGAATTTTCCGGTTTCCTCTAAGACATTGTATTCTTGGAGCGATCTGGACACCGTAATTCGATGACCGGCAACAAAATGGATGTGTGTGTACGCGCCATCAGCCTTGAAGTAGCGTATGTCAGACAGCTCACAGATCTGCAGCCCATCAGCAGTTTGCAAAGCGATTTTGGATAGCACATGGGTTTCCAAATTCTCCTTCAAGGCTTGATAGGTTTGGGCATCGTCTTCGGTATTCTTAAGCCGATCGAATGCACGTTTTAGCTGATCGATTCGCGTTGGTTTTAACAGATAATCTACTGCAGCCAAGTCGAACGCTTTTAACGCATAGTCATTGTAAGCAGTTACAAAAATGATCTTAAACTGGATCGTCGAAACATCAAAAAAATCCAGCAGGTCAATTCCTAAATAACCGGGCATTTCAATATCGAGTAATACCACATCCGGATCATTTTGATGGATCATCTTTACTGCTTCCGGCACGCTGGCTGCTTCACCCACAATGGAAATTTCCGGGAAATTTGCCGATATCATACCGCGCAAAGCAGCACGTGCATTTAATTCATCATCAACGATCAATACTTTCATAAATTTCGAGGTCAATTGGTATTTGTATCAGCACTTCCGTTCCCGCCGCAACACCATTTTCCGAAAGGTCTAGAATTTCCATCCGTATCTTTCTCTTTAAATGTTGATTTAGCAGCTCAATTCTATTCACGATAGCACCCGTTGCGAAGGATTTGGGTTTGTCTTTTCTTTTTTGGTTGATCAACAATGATTTTTCGCGACCAATCCCGTTATCACGGATCGAGATCTGAACCATTTTGTTTGTATTCGCGGCAAAATAGACCTGTACGATCTTCTCGCCTTTCTTGTTCAACAAGCCATGTTTGACGGCATTTTCCACAAAAGGCTGTACGATCATTGTTGGAATTTTCCAGAGCTCGTTCACCGCCGGATCCTTTTTGATCTCATACCTAAAATCGTCCCCGAAACGCAATTTTTCCAGGCGCAAGTAAATATCCAAACTTTCAAGTTCTTCCTTCACAGTGAGCACTTGCTTATCCGACATGTCCAAGGTGTGACGCAGATGATCCGAAAACATACTGACATAATTGCCGGCCTCATTCACTTTATTGGTGTAGATCAATCCTTGTAAAGAGTTCAACACGTTATACAAGAAGTGTGGATTCATTTGCGATCGAATAGCTGTGAGTTGCGACAGGATCAACTGTTCCCGAACCCGCTGTTTTTTGCGCACATACCAAACGGTCAAGCGAATGGTGAGTATAATAATTAATACGGCAACCACAATTTCTAATAGAATAAACCACCAAGCATACCAAAACGGTTTTAAAATTTGAATCGGTACGGAAAAAACATGCGCATTCTTCACACCGGAACGCAACTCAAAGTAATAAGTACCATGGGGTAAGCCGTTGTAGGTAACCGAGCCAACAGTTGGTGACAATTTCCGCCATTTTTGTTCCAATCCTTTCAGGCGGTAAAACAAGGGCGTTTTCACACCTTCTCGAAATGCTAGATAGTCCCAGGATATTTCAAAAGAATGCACATTCAATACATTTGAAGTATGACTTACCATCAGTTCCCCATCTTTTGTTTTGATTGATTCAAACAAAATTCGCGGTAAAACCATACTCTTTTCCTCTTGGAAAGGCACTTTGATCACGTTGTTTTTTGTCACCAACAATAAACATCCTTGTAACTCATTGACATCCAAAACCAGGGTGTTTTGGAGCGAGTAATCGTTCGTAAATGAGCGCACATCGAATGTTTCTGTATCAATGCGATCCAAACCATTAATGGTGATCACATAAACGCGTTTTCCAAAAATCTTTAGGCGCTTACATTGTCCATGACTCAATCCAGAGTGCACCGTAAAATGTTTGATCTCCTTCCCGTTCTCAAACACATAGACACCATCTTGAACGGTCGCTACCCACAGCCTGCCATGTCGATCATGCGCCAACGAAACGGCATGGATTGCTTCCCCCTTTGTAGTCTTTAACTCTTCTTGTTTATGCGAAAAATACGCCATCAATTTATCGACATATCCAATCACCAGGGTGTCATTCATCGTATGGACACATCGCGTGCGTTTCTCTCGGATCACCTGAAAATCAACACCGCCCGAATGCAGTTTTTTTCGGTTTGGCAGGAAGATTTCCGGTTTTGAATTTGCCAGAATCACACCACTCAGGCTATGAATTCCGAAATATAGATTTCCCTTTGTATCGATTGCGATTCCCTTTCCGTAATAAAAAGGAAAAAAAGTGCGGTGATCCTTGTATTTGAAAAAGCCGACTGATGTATACAAGCGATTTGAAACAGGATCAAAGTGAATAAATTCAATATCTCGTCCTGATTTCGTGTCGTACGTTCCCAGCAACTTTCCAGTGTGATCTACTTCAAAAACAAATCCATTATTTGTCGATACAAAATAGCCACCTGGAGCTGGAATCACCTGTCGGAAACTTTGACCTCTTTGTGACGTAAAAAAATCAGCAATATCCAATGAAGGAACATAGATCAACCCGTTATCAATGGTAGAAATCCAGAGTCCACCCTGAAAATCGAGCACCAGATCTGTATGATTCTGTCCGTTGGCTAATTGTTTCCAAACTCCTTTTTGCGTAAAAAATGTCCCTTGATTCGTAGAGAGAAATGTTTTTCCACCAATCACGTGACAGCTATTGATGTAAAGCCCTTGAGAGAATTTTTGAATAGCTCCTAATTTACTGATTGCTCGTCCATTCGATTCATAAGCAAGTCCCGGAACCTTTGTTTTCTCGATAATAAACGAAGTCTTATCGGAGCCGGCACTGCGATATCTACCGGGAATTAGTTTCTTCGACCCCATGATCTTGGCACCTTGCAACCAAAAACACTGACCTTCCACATTGGTAATCAAAATCTGATCACCTTGAACGGAAATTCCTTCCGCATGTTTAAATGCCATTCGCTTGATCACTCTGCCAGTCTCCGCTTGCATGATGTAAATTGCCTCGAAACTTAACACATAAACATGATCATTCAGCGCACGTATATCCACCAAGATCTCATCTTTCAGAAAAGTGGACACGTGTTTATTAGGCTGTAAAACATTTCCCTTGCTGTAAAAAACCTGATCCGAAAAATTTCGGCACCACATGACATTCTTGTCGGTAAAAGAAATACTTGTGATACTGCTACTAATCGCGTCTTTTAAAACAAACTGCTTGAAATCAATCCCATTAAAACTGTACACTCCTTGGTCCGTTCCGAGATATATCACGGCGTTTTTGTCCGCAGCCAGATCATAGATACAATCAGTAGGCAAACCGTTCTGCGAATTCAATTCTTTGAAATAAACAGTTTGTGCTGCGGCTGGAAGAGCACACAACACAAGAATGAACAGCCATGAGAAGCGAAACGTCAACACCTTGCGAAGATAAAATATCTTGTTTTTACACAACTCAGAATTACATGAAGTGCACAAAATTCTTTACCAAATCGAGTACATCCTTAATGAAATGAACACCCGGTGCACTGATTCCGGCATTTTTGGTACTTTTAATGAACAAAATGAAATCAGAAGACACCATAATTTTAGGCATTGACCCCGGGACGACCGTTCTTGGCTACGGATTGATCCAAATCTCGGGTTCACGTATACAATTACTCAATTTTGGGATCATTCAGCTACAAAAACTGGACAATCAACCGGACAAATTGAAACGGATCGTTGATCGTGTTGAAGGACTTTTGGAGGAATACAAACCGGATTTCATGGCGATCGAAGCACCTTTTTTTGGAAAGAATGTGCAATCCATGCTGAAACTCGGTCGGGCGCAAGGCGTGGTCATTGGTTGTGCGCTGCGGAGAAATATTCCATACGAGGAATACACACCCAAACGGATCAAACAAGCGATCACAGGAAGTGGTAATGCTTCCAAAGAACAAGTAGCTGCCATGTTACAGACCTTACTCGCTTTTCCGGAAATGCCGAAATACTTGGATGCTACAGATGGATTGGCTGCAGCGGTTTGTCATCATTTTTCCAAAGGTGTTGGGGAAAACAACAAGTCGAAAGGTGGCAGTTGGGCTTCTTTTTTAAGTAAAAACCCGGAACGAAAACTTAAGTAGGATCACCGTTCATTTTGAAGTCGTTCCCCTTCACGGGTCAATGAATCCATGATCTGAGTGCACATTCCCTGTAAAACAGTATCGTGAATGATGTAATAATCAAAAGATCGTTCGTATCTGTCTTTGGTGATCTTTCTTTTAGCTAGATAAGCTTCGCCGGAACTGGTCATGACCTTGTAGAATACGGTCACATTCTTATACCTGTTTTGTACAGCCGACTCGAGTACGGTCATGTCTTTCAATAACACCACCATGCTGTCGCGAGGGATCAAATCTTTTGGCGCGTCCGGAAGTTTTACCTCTCCCGAACACGCACCCAGAAAAACAATTGCTACAAGCAAGAAGCTAAGTCTCATCGATTGAAAGTAATGCGTTCACCAACGCCTAATTTTTGAATTTGCTCACCATTGCGATACACCAATTGACCGTTTACGTATGTCGAATGAATGGCGTGATTGAAGGTAGTTCCTTCGAATGGCGACCAAGCACATTTGTAGCGCAAGGACGGACGATCCACTACGGTTTTCGCATTCGGATCTACAAGCACCAAATCTGCAAAATAGCCTTCTCGGATAAAACCGCGGTCTTGGATCTCGAAACAAACCGCCACGGCGTGCGCCATTTTTTCGATCACTTTTGTTCGAGTAATCTTGCCTTCTTTCGCTGCTTCCAACATGGCTAATAAACTGTGTTGGATCAATGGTCCTCCGGAAGGTGCTTGCATATATTTCTGTGACTTCTCCTCCAGGGTATGTGGTGCATGGTCCGTTGCGATCACATCAATTCGGTCCTCCAACAAAGCTTTCCAGATCTCATCGCGATCAGCCGCCGTTTTTACCGCCGGATTCCATTTGATGAAATTTCCTTTCGTCTCATAATCCGCATCGGAGAACCACAAATGGTGGATACACGCTTCCGAAGTAATTCGCTTCTCCGCAAGTGGTAATTTATTTTCAAACAAATGGGTTTCTTTCCCGGTAGAAATATGCAAAATATGCAATCGCGTGTTGTATTTCTTTGCTAAATCTACCGCCTTTGAGCTCGACAAATAACAGGCTTCTTCTGAGCGGATCAATGGATGAGCAGTAACGGGAATATCGTCCCCGTACAATTCTTTGTAGCGTTCCATGTTTGCGCGCACCGTCGCCTCATCCTCGCAATGAGTTGCTATGAGCATCGGAACCTGGGAGAACAATCCTTCCAATGTTTTCGTATGATCCACCAACATATTTCCGGTAGAAGATCCCATAAAGATCTTGACACCACACACATTTTTCGGATCGGTCTTCAATACTTCCTCCAAATTATCATTAGAGGCCCCCATAAAAAAGGAGTAATTGGCAAAGGATGATGCCTGTGCGATATCGTATTTATCTTGCAGTAATTCTTGGGTCAAAGCATTTGGAACAGTATTTGGCATTTCCATAAACGTCGTTGTTCCCCCGGCAATGGCAGCATACGATTCTGTTCCAATCGTTCCTTTGTGTGTCAATCCGGGCTCGCGAAAATGCACTTGATCATCGATCACCCCCGGCACCAACCAAAGACCTTCACAATTGACTTCTGTGACTTTTCCTGCTGCATCTATAGACGAAGCGATCTTGACAATTCGTTTGTTTTCAACAAGAACATCGGCAACGATCTCCTGACCTTCATTAATGATCGTTGCACCTTTAAAAAGTAATTTTTCCATCAGACTTTTAGTTTGCGCATTTTCCACACTCCGAAGAATGCTTCTTTAAAAATTCCACTTGACATTTTGGACTCCCCCAATTGTCTGTCGATGAATGTGATCGGCAGTTCAATCACTCGGAATCCTTTTCGTATGGCAGCATATTTCATTTCGATCTGAAATGCATACCCTTTGAATTGAATATTGTCAAGGTCCAGCGCTTCCAATACTCTTCGAGAATAACACATGAATCCTGCAGTCGTGTCTTTGATCCCAATAAACAGGATCATACGCACGTAAACTGAGGCAAAATAAGACATTAAAATGCGACCTATCGGCCAATTTTTGATCTTTCCTCCACGCACATATCGCGAGCCAATCGTCAAGTCAGCTTTTCCGGAAGTACAAGGCTCTAACAGGCGCGGAATATCGTTAGGATCGTGCGAAAAATCACAGTCCATTTCAAAAATGAACTCATACCCCTGCTTCAACGACCATTTAAATCCATGAATATAAGCCGTTCCCAAGCCCAACTTCCCTTGACGTTCTTCCAGAAAAATGCGATCCGGATATTGTTCCATCAGCGGACGAATTTCATCAGCCGTTCCATCCGGAGAAGAATCGTCAACAAATAAAATGGAAACAGCAACAGGAAGTGACATAATGACGTGAGCCATGCGCGCTACATTTTCGCGCTCGTTGTATGTGGGAATGATCACTATGGCTTTCGTCACGCAGTTCTGATTTCTGCGAAAATAGTAATTAATACTTTTGCATCCCAGCAGCTAAATCTGTTTTGCATTTTTTAATTATTCGATTTGGGATTGTTCGTGCTGTTGCGGTAACTTTGCATTATGCGTGATCTGGTGGCTTTGCTTGTTTTTTTAATCCTATTCGGATTGTCTTTCGGACAAGATCGCCTGAATATCGAGCTTCTCGCTCATTGGAAACAAGATTCCTTGATAAGCAATACTTCCAAGGTTCGCTACAGCGATTGTTACGGATTTGTTTGGAAAGGCATCGAATATGCGGTAATCGGAAGCACAGAAGGAACGCATATTTTTGAGATTAACGTACAAAACCAGTTTATTCCAAAAGGCTTCATACCGGGAAGATTCGTGAGCACATCCGTAAGTCACCGCGATTACGCCACCTACCAAAACTACTTGTACGCCGTTTGTGACGAAGGAATAAGTAGCCTGCAGATCATTGATTTTTCGCATTTACCGGATTCCGTGCATTTGATCCATGAAGATTCGGTGCAATTTGGACGTGTGCACAACTTATTTATCGACACCAATCAAGCCTTGTTGTATTCCCTCACACACCGCTCCACCGTGAGCACACAAACCATTGAACAACCCATGAAGATCTTTTCACTGGCTGATCCGGTGAATTTACAGGAAGTATGGAGTGGTCCGAATGATGTAGACGAAGTTCACGATGCCTACGTCCGAAACGGTCTTGCTTTCCTGAATTGCGGCTACGATGGCTTGCGGGTTTACGACTTCACGAACCTAGCAAGTCCGCTTTATTTGGAATCCCTGACTTTTTATCAGGAGCAGGGCTACAATCATCAAGGTTGGCTTTGTCCGGATGGAAAAACATACTTATTCGCCGATGAAACCAACGGAAAGCGCATCAAGAAATGTGTTTGGAACGGATCAACACTACAAATTGAGCGGTATTTTGGCGAGAATTACGAGCAAGGCAGCGTTCCACATAATATCATGGCCGACAACGATTTTGCGTACGTGGCATATTACAACGAAGGTTTACAGATCTTCGACCTGCGCCATCCAGTTCCTAAGCGCATAGCGTTCTACGACACTTATCCAGAGGAAAACTTCTTTCAAATGAATGGAAATTGGGGCGTTTATTCCTTATTGCCTTCCAAACGCATTCTTGCTGCTGATCGTCAATATGGATTGTACTTATTGGGTTTCGATGCAGATTTCTTTCGAAAAGCTCCGATTACCAATGAAGCTGTCCTGTTCCCGAATCCGGTATTGCATGGTGAACCATTACACATTCAATTCCCAGCAGATGCCACGGCAATTCGGATCATTATTCACAGTGTGACTGGTCAGGAAATAGCAAGAACGAACTTATTGCAAGCTACTGTTTTTGAACAATCCTGCCAATTAGCCGCCGGAGCCTATTACGCATCCACAACGTTCACGGATGCATTCGGTACTGTGCGTCAAGAGACGATTCCTTTCTTGGTCGTAAATCCGTAATTTAAACCACCCAATCAATAACTGAGCTGTTTCATCAGATTAACCACGTATGTCGATTGCCAGGTCAGCTATTCTTCTATATTTGTAGAACATTACTTAAAATTCGACCCATGAAAAAGTTCCTTTTCGTTGCCCTGTTCAGTGCAAGTTCTTTGATGCTGATCAATTGTGGAGGCTCCACTACTCCAACTAAAGACCTAACGCAAGAAGTTGACGCAGGAAACTTTAAGGGAAATACTTACACGTGTGAAGAAATTGGTTGGTCGATGACCTTCCCGGATACTTGGACCATCACCAAAAAAAGTAGTTTGATCGCTGCTGACGAACGCAGTAAAGCTGTATATGATGGCGATTCCATGAATACATCAGGCATCAAGCGCTTATTGGCTTTCCAAAAGAACTTTGACAACAATTTTCAATCTACTATGGAGAAAATGAATTCAGTGGATTATGCGCAAATGATCGCCGGAATGCGCAAAATGATGTATCAGAACTATTTTGATCAATATATCAGCATTGATACCGCATCCTCTGTTGTTCCAATCGATGGAAAGAATTTCGATTGTTTCGAGATCCGTTTGTTCGACAAAAAAGGGAAAGAATACACCAAGCAACATTTATACACCAGAGTCATTGGAGATTATTATTACACGGCTGTGATCACGAGTAACAATGCCAAAGATCACGACAAAATGACACAGGCGTTTAAGGAATCGAATTTTGCGAAGTAGTTGTTGAAGGTCGCTTTTAGTAGGTGATATTTTAAATTTTTGAAGCGGAAAGTTCGGGATTTCTATCTTCGCTAAATTGCGAATTATAGAATTAGTTAATAATACAATTCTGGAATTCGAAAATTATCGAAAATATGTTTGAATCAGGCTTCGGATCCGTCAATTTCTTTGATCATCTCAAGTACCAAGTCCAGTTCAAAGCCTTTGGACAACAAGTACCGACTCCATTTCGCGCTACGTTTCCACGGATCCTTTTCTTTTAAAAGATCCTTCTGTTTCTTGAGTGCTTCTTTTTTCAAGGCATCCCAATATTCTTCCGGGTCGATACTTTGAATTGCCCGGCGAATCATAGCGTCCGGAATTCGCTTTTGCTTCAATCCTTGTCTGATCTTATTTCGGCCCCAACGTTTGATACGGAGTTTTCCGGAGACGTAAGCCAATGTAAATCGCTCCTCGTTCAGGAAGTTCCATTCGATCAAATGGGCCATCAAGCGCCCACATTGCTCCTCATCCATTCCCCACTGACGGAGTTTGGTGTGTACCTCAAAGTGACAGCGTTCCTGATACGCACAAAAGGCTTCTATCTTCGCCTTTGCCTCTAAAAACGAAATGCTCCCCATCAGAGAGCAATTTCGTTATTATTTCCGTCTAAAAAACTGTATTCCAGCAAATGTTGGGCAGTGACCCCTCGCACTTCAACCCATTTCTTGTATTTGAAGAACCACTTCCATTGCTTCGAGATGAATCCTTGCTTGAAATAAGCCGCCAAATACGGATGTACCAAGAGTATCAATTTCTTCTCCTTTCGATCAGAGAGCAAGTAATTCAAGTTATTCTCGATCTCTTCAGCAAATAAGATAGAAGCCTGTACTTCACCGGTTCCGTTACAAGTTGGACAAGTTTCTGAGGTATTGATATCCGTTTCCGGACGCACTCGTTGACGCGTGATTTCCACAACTCCGAACTTCGACGGAGGCAAAATATTGTGCTTCGCACGGTCAGAACGCATGAACTCTTTCAACTTCTCAAAAAGTTCCTTGTTGTTCTCTTTGTCGTGCATATCAATGAAATCGATACAGACAATACCTCCCATGTCGCGCAACTGCAAGATACGAGCGATCTCCTCGGCTGCTTCGACATTTGTTGCCAAAGCATTTGATTCCTGTCCATCTGCACCTTTTCGGTTCCCACTATTCACGTCGATTACGTGCATAGCTTCCGTATGTTCAATGATCAAATAGCCACCGGAAGGAAGCGGTACTTTTTTACCGAACATGGTCTTGATCTGCTTATTGATTCCGAAACGCTCAAAAATATTGAGTTTTCCGTCGTACAATTTCAAGATCTTTTCTCGTCCGGGTGCGATTCCACTGATATACTCCTTCAACTCTGCCATGAGCTTCTCATCGCTCACGTGAATGTTCGTAAAATCAGCATTCAGAAGATCGCGCAAGATCGAGGATGTTTTATCGATCTCTCCAAGCACACGTCTTGGTGGCGTTGCCACTCTCAGATTTGCATGCATGGTTTTCCATTTTTCCAGCAAATTGCGCAAATCCTGATCTAACGCTTCTACTTTTTTATTCTCGGCAACAGTTCGGATGATAACCCCGAAATTCTTCGGTTTGATATCGTCCATTAAATTTCGCAAACGATCACGTTCTTCCGGACTTTTGATCTTCTGACTGATCGAAACCTTGTCAGAAAATGGTACAAGTACTAAATAGCGACCAGCCAGTGTTAATTCGGCACACAATCTTGGGCCTTTACTGGAGATCGGCTCTTTTGCAACTTGAACAAGTATCGGAGATGACGACGAAACAATATCTGCGATCTTACCGTCCTTTGGAATGTCTTTTTCCGACTTGAAATACAGCAAATCTGCTACATTCTGTTTCCCATGCAGGGTATCTCGGGTGAATTTATCCAACGATTTGAATTGCGGGCCCAGATCCAAATAATGCAAAAACGCATCTTTTTCATAGCCCACATCTACAAATGCCGCATTCAGACTTGGTACAACTTTACGCACCTTTCCAAGGTAAATATCACCAACCATAAAGTCGGTATTTCCTTGCTCCTCATGCAATTCAACCAATTTACCATCACGCAAAAGAGCAAGCCAGACACCTCCTTGACGGGCATCAACAACTAGTTCTAAACTCACGATGTAAAATTAGAAAGTAATTAAAACAGAAAAACTTAGTAAGCAACCACTTACTAAGCTCTTCAATTAATACGGGTCAAGAAGATTATTTCTTCTTCTTGTGACGATTTTTTCTAAGTCTTTTCTTACGCTTGTGCGTCGCCATCTTATGTCTTTTTCTTTTCTTACCGCTTGGCATAGCAATATTTATTTATGGTTAATAATTTATTTTTCTCAACTAAATCTTCTTAAAAAGAAGCACTCCTGCGCGAAACAGGAGTGCAAAGATATTAAAATAAATTTTTCAGCAATCGTTTGATGCTAAAAAGAGCGAATTTATTTCACCAATTGTTTGTTCTTTACCTCTTCAACAAATGTCTTAGCAGGTTTGAACGCAGGAATGTTGTGCGCAGGAATGATGATCGTTGTATTCTTTGAGATATTACGACCCGTCTTCTCAGCTCTCTCCTTCACAATGAAGCTCCCAAAACCGCGCAAGTAAACGTTTTGACCTTTGGTCAATGAGCTCTTGATTGAAGTCATAAATGCCTCAACCGCTTTTTGAGCTTCGTTTCTTTCCAATCCTGTTTCTTCTGCAATCTCAGCAACGATATCTGCCTTTGTCATTTTGATATAGTTTATAAATTTTCAACAATGTGATTTTCAGTCGCAAAAGTAGTTAGTCAAAAGCGTTTATTTTTGTTTTCCATTAACTTTTTATCAATTTTTCCCTAAATGACTGATTTTGTTCTACAAATCACCAATTGGTACAGACAAAACGCAAGAAGTCTTCCCTGGAGGTCGACCTCAAATCCTTATTTCATCTGGTTATCTGAGGTGATTTTGCAACAAACACGCGTTGATCAAGGTCTGAATTACTACCTGCGCTTCACGGAAACGTTTCCAACAATTCAGGATTTAGCCAACGCTGAAGAAGATCACGTCCTGAAATTGTGGCAGGGCCTTGGTTACTATTCCCGTGCACGGAATCTGCATGCAACGGCTAAAATCTTGAACGAAAAATACAACGGGGAGTTTCCAACAAGCTATCCGGAGATCCTCGCTCTAAAGGGAATCGGACCTTACACTGCGGCTGCCATTGCATCTTTCGCCTTTCACTTACCACACGCCGTTGTGGACGGAAATGTGTATCGTGTACTGGCACGCTATTTCGGTATCGACACCCCAATCGATTCAAATGCAGGAAAAAAAACATTCCAAGCACTCGCAGATGAATTGATCCCGCACGATCACCCTGCACTTTTCAATCAGGCGATCATGGAGTTCGGAGCCTTGTATTGTACACCGTATAACCCGCCGTGCTCCAGCTGTTTCCTCCTGGACTCTTGTGCCAGTGGGCGCAGCGGACTCGCCTCTAAACGACCGGTAAAATCAACGAAAACAAAGGTCCGCGATCGCTACTTGCACTACTTCCATTGGACATCGAACTCGGAAATTGCCGTGCGAAAACGCGGTGCCAATGACGTTTGGGAAGGCTTGTACGAATTTCCGGTAATCGAATCAGAAACGTTGGTTGTACCATCTGAACTTCTTCCGCAAACCTTCTCTACCCAGATCCAACCGGTTTTTTCAGCGAAACACTTACTTAGTCATCAGCGAATTCATGCACAATTTTACCGAATAGACTTAGCAAAAAATGATTTATTCGAGCAGCAAGACATTCAATGGGTCGATCTGGAAGCATTTGAGCAATTACCGATTCATCGTTTGATGCACAAATACTGGGACCAGCAGTTGTAACCATTCATCCCGATCGAACTTTAGCTATATTTGTAACACAAATACTGAAACATGGCAGGAAGCGTTAATAAAGTCATTTTAATTGGTAACCTCGGCAAAGATCCGGAAGTTCGCCGCTTGGAAAACGGTGCTGTAGTTGCTAATTTCCCATTGGCAACCTCGGAATCCTATGTGGATAGAACTACTGGTGAACGACGTGAATCGACGGACTGGCACACAATCGTTCTTTGGAGAGGCTTGGCTGAAGTGGCTGAAAAATACGCGCGCAAGGGAACAAAAGTCTATATTGAAGGGAAATTGAAAAATCGCTCCTGGACTGATAAGGATGGAAATACGCGATACACAACGGAAGTTTTAGCGGACGAAATGACCTTGCTTACTCCGAAAAGTGAAAATATTGGCGAACAAGCTGCGAATTCTCCTGCTCCATATCCGGTAAATACTCCGCCAACTCCACCGACCTCCATGAATTTGGGAACGATGGAAGAAGATGATCTGCCATTTTAAGTACATGCGATGAAAACATTGATTGGATCACTTACCATGTTGGGACTACTGTTCGCCTTCGCGTCGTGCGGCGATGACGAATTAACGATCCCAAAACCGCCAACTTTCTTGCGGACGGAACTACCCGATCACGCTTATACCACTTACAAGGATCACGCGCGATTTACCTGCGATGTATCGAAACATTATTTGGTAAAACCTGTACTATTCGGCAACACGGTGACCGATCACCTGGAGATCAATTTGGGTCCTTTGAACGGAACTTTGTACGTGAATTATTTTCCCTTGCCAAATCGAGATTCATTGGTGCGTTTTATCAATCTTTCGAACGATAAGGTGGACGAACATCAGATGAAGGCTGATCGCATTTTGGACAAGCAGCTGATCGACAACAAACGCAAAGTTTACGGGACATTTTTCGAATTTCAAGGAAATGTCGCTACCAATTTTCAGTTTTATCTGACCGATTCCTTGAATCATTTCGTGCGTGGTGAAGTGTTGATGAATTGTCGACCAAATTACGATTCATTGCGTCCAAGTTTGGATTATTTGAAACAAGACCTGATCAAATTCTTCGATTCCTTCGAATGGAAGAAGTAGTCCATCATTTTTTCTTTGTAGTTCTCCTCTGATTTGGTTAAATTTCGGCGAACTATATAACTAGATATGAAAAAACTACTCCTTGCTGCACTAGTTATGTGCAGTGGTTTTTCGTTCGCACAATCGTATTCTCGAGCTAAGATCCTGACAGATTCCAAAGGCTTACAACAGCTGGCAGAAATGGGAATTGCTATTGATCACGGTACTGTGAAACGCGAAACCTTCTTTATTTCTGATTTCTCCGATCATGAAATTGAACAAATGCGAAACGCCGGCTTCGAAGTTGAGATCTTAATTTCTGATGTTCAAGCATTTTACGTGGCACAAAACAAAGAATTAGTCACTGGAAACGAAAAAAACGCTTCATGCTCAGGAGCAGGAGGAAATAACACCTTTGTTCCGGCTGTACCATCCAATTTCAATTTGGGATCGATGGGAGGATTTTACACATACCAAGAATTTCTGGATGAGATCGATGCAATGGCAACTCAATTCCCGAATTTGATCACTGCACGTGCCCCAATTTCCAATTTTCTTACACATCAGAACAGACCGATCTATTGGATGCGTATGAGTGATAACCCAGCTACCGATGAAGCAGAACCGGAAGTCTTGTACACAGCCATTCATCATGCGAGAGAACCAAACTCTTTATCTGAGGTCATCTTTTACATGTGGTACTTGTTGGAGAATTACGCAACGAGTGAAGAAATTCAATATTTGTTGAATAATACTGAATTGTATTTCGTGCCCATGATCAATCCCGATGGATATATCCACAATGAAACAACCAACCCAAATGGCGGAGGAATGTGGCGGAAAAATCGCAGATTGAACAGTGGCGGAAGCTACGGGGTAGATCTAAACCGAAACTATTCTTACGGATGGGGAACAACCGGTATAAGTTTTACGCAATCCAACGACACCTATCCAGGTACCGGAGCTTTTTCTGAACCAGAAACTCAAGCGATCAAATGGTTTTGTGAAAACCGAGATTTCCAATTTGCGTTCAACGCGCACACCTACGCCAGCGAAATACTCCATCCAATTGGAACAACTACGACTGAGTTTGCAGAAGATCACGATTATTTCCAGGCTTTTACCGAACACATGGTTCAATATAACGGCTATGCGAATAAAAAAAGCTCTGACCTGTATCCTGCCTCTGGCGATTCCGATGATTATATGTACAAAGAAGATCTCTCGGTAAAACCAAAGATCTTTGCCATGACACCGGAAGTGAGCAATACGGCTGGAGGATTTTGGCCGGCTACAACTCAAATCACAGGGATTTGTCAGGACATGGTCTTCCCAAATTTGATTTTGGCGCATTTGACACACAAATACTACGTTGTTGAGGATGCCGACCCAAGTACGGTTGTTACAATGACCGGAAATTTCAACCACAGCGCCTATCGACTGGGAGTTGAAAATGGTCCGGTTACCGTGTCCATCACTCCTATTCAGGGAATTCAATCGATTGGATCAAACGTAAATCACGATCTTCCTGTGATGGGAACAACCAATGGATCGATCTCCTACACCTTGGATCCTGCTATTCAATTTGGGGATGTTATCAAATACGTTTTGAACACAGATAATGGCCTTTGGATCCACAGAGATACGATCACGAAAACCTACGGTGCGGCAACTTCGCAATTTTTGGATGAAGGAACGAACAACGTCAACTGGACTGGAAACTGGTCTACAACAACTTCCACCTTTGTTTCTCCAAGCAGTTCATTTACGGATAGTCCAACAGGTCAATACAGCAACAGCACCACACGAACGTATACTTTGAATCAAGCGATCGATTTGACCAATGTGACGGCAGCGGGTGTTAAATTCTGGGCGAAATGGGATATTGAAAATGACTACGACTATTGCCAATTTCAAGTTTCAACCGATAATGGAGCCACTTGGATCGGACAATGTGGACTTTACACCAATACCGGTAATGGTTCAAACGGTTCTGTACAACCAAATGGCGAGCCGCTTTATGATGGTACACAAAGCGCATGGGTATTAGAAGAGATCAATTTAAGCGATTACATTGGCGAAACAATCAATATGCGCTTCACGTTTCGGTCAGATGGTGGTGTGCGCGCGGACGGATTCTACTTCGATGATTTTGAAGTGATGTACAACATTGACGATAGCGGTTTGGATGAATATTTACAAAGTGGCATGCACTTGCTTCCAAATCCTGCGAATCAAGTAGCCTTCGTCGCTTTGGACAAACCACAAAACAAG
>CAYRVL010000057.1:0-15603 GCA_964427665.1 uncultured Fluviicola sp.
AAATAAGGGTTGGCATGCTGTTCATGCGGAAGTACGATATTACAGCCCAAAGATCTTCCATCCACATCTTTTGCTCCGCGATTCGCGGCTTCCATAATTCCCGGTCCACCACCAGTCATGATCGTAAAACCTTTACTGGCTAACTTTGCACCAATTTCACGCGCCTGTTTGTAGTACTCATGATCTTCAGAAAATCGGGCTGATCCGAAGATCGTAATACAAGGACCTGCAAAATGCAACACCCGAAATCCTCGGATAAATTGAAAAACGACGCCAATGGTATATTTAAATTCTTGCCAACGGGTTCTTGGGCCACTTAAAAAACTCTTTTCTTCTGCCGAGAATTTACTTTTCATTCCACTAAAATACGGACTTTTTAGGCAATGATGGGTTTAATGCTTTGCTTATCTTTGTCCCCGCATGAAAACGTTTGTTGGATCTTTACTATTCATTTTTGTTCTGCTCGCATGTGAGTCTCAGCCAGTAAAACGGACCAAAATAAAGGTTCAAAAAACGACGGAGGATTTTCAGGTTGCATTCAATCCGGTTAGCGATGACTTCCGTAAGCAATTCACTGATTCTATCAATTTTTACGTAGATAGCGTCTTGGACTTGTCGGATCTGAATGGGGCGTTCCTATTGGCTAAAAACGGAGAAATTATCGTTGAAAAATACAGCGGAATTGCGGATGCAAAAAACAAATTGTCGTTTACCAAAGATATTCCGGTTCACGTTGCATCAATCTCGAAAGTAGCAACTGCACTCGTTGTGCTCCGACTTGTAGATCAGGAAAAGATTGAATTAGACAAAGATATTCGTTCTTACTTGCCGTTGATTCCTTATGATGGGATCACGGTGCGCATGTTGCTCAATCACCGTTCCGGAATACCCTATTATGGTTATTTCCCTAAAGAGATCTGGCCCTATTCTAAAACGATGACGAATGCAGATATGATCGGTGTACTCAACCAACACCAATTGCCGCTTTACTTTCCACCAGACACCCAATTTTCATATTGCAACACGAATTATGCGCTGTTAGCTTTGATCATAGAAAAAGTGACGAAGGAAACATTTCCTGTTGCTATGTACAAGCTCTTGTTTGCTCCCTTAAAAATGGAGAATACCTATATTTATGAAGCTTGGCGCGATGCGAGACCACATGCGAAATCCTACGACAGTCGGGGTAAAGAGGAGCCATTCGAATATTTAGATAAGATCTATGGTGATAAGAACATGTTTACCACTCCGCGGGATCTTTTGAAATTGGATAAAGCACTTTATTCTCCAATGTTTTTGAGCAGTAAGATGCGACAAGAAATGTTTAAAGGATACAGCTATGAGAATCCCGGAAAAAGCAATTATGGTTTGGGTATGCGCCTAAGGGAAGAAAAAGGAAAAAAAACGTTCTTCTTTCATACCGGATGGTGGCATGGTAATACGGGAGTGTATGCACACATGCGCGCCGATACCATTTGTATGATCGTTCTTTCGAATCATTATACGAAGAAAGTATTTGGCATTAACCGCTTGAGTACTTTGTTTGGATCGTATCCATTCGAACCTTTGATCGATACCAAAGAAAACTATGTAAAACCAAACGAGGCGAAAGCACATTTGAACAAACACCTAAAAAAGTAATATACATTCATTATCAATGCGTATGTCGGAAAACCTTGACCTTGAACTTTGTCCTTGTGGATCTGATCAGGACTACAAGCAATGCTGTGGCGCATTGCATCTTGGACAGCGTAAGGCGCAAAGTGCTGAAGAACTCATGCGTTCTCGATATGCGGCATATGTGAAAGGGGAGATCGACTACTTGTTGGAGACGACAGATCCCGGCACACGACGTTATTATTCCAGAAATTCAATCGAGAATTGGTCAAAAAACGTTCATTGGCTTGGCTTAGAAGTCGTGCATGTATCGGAAAAGCGCGTGAGATTCATCGCGACATATTTGGACGAGAATCGGATGCTGTGCAAGCATCGTGAAGATTCTACCTTTTCCTGTAAACAGGGCACTTGGTTCTTTGTAGACGGCAAAGATTTTTAATGGTCAAACAATTCCGTCAGTACGCGTCCTTCAGAAGTGGGCATTTCGAATCCCATCATATGCGCAATGGTTTTGCTGATATCGATCAATTCACCACCTTCTTGGATCACGACATTTTTTTTAAAGTCGGGTCCCATCGCCAATAAAGAAATGTGTCTGCAACCCGAACAGCGATCACCGTGATTTACAAAGCCATCTTTGTGTCCATCTAAATGGCGACCATGGTCATTCGTGACAAATAAGGAAGTCTTGTTCCTAAGAGTTGGTGAACTTTGAATCTTTTTCCAAATGGCATCTACGTATTCATCACATTTTTTGATCGAGGCAAGGTACATATCCCACCGATTGGCATGACCGTAAGAATCCACTGCCAAGAAATTGACCAACATCATTTTCGGCATGTGACTATCCATGAGACTAATCACCTTATCAAAAGTTTGTTGATCATTGATGTAGTTTGAACTATTCCCTTTTTCTCCGCAATAGGTCATGGGCATGTATGTGTTCCACCACTTTTTGTTTTTCGTATTGGCCAAGATCTCTAATTTCCCCTTGGATGAAACAATGTATGCTTCCGATTTATCCGCCTTTTTTTCTTTCAGGTAATAATTGAAAATGGACGGTCGTTTTGGCAGCTCTTTTCCGCCGTTTGAAATGTGTTGATAGTGTCCGGTAGTGATCGCCGTGTGCCCGGCATTGGTGTAGGTGGGACCGTTATTTTTAAAATGAGCAAAAAGCACCCCTTCTTTTGTTAATTCTTTTCCCATTTTCGGAATGTAGGTGTAGGACGTATCTCCAAACGTTTCGGTGTAGCGCGGACCGTCGATCACCACAATCATGTAATAGTGACTTTTAAATCCTGAATCCGTTTGTAAATCAGTTGATTTTGAAAAGCTTAGTGTGAGGTAAGCAAGACTGAGTAAAAGGAAAAGTATAACGCGCATGAAAAATAAATGAATGTGTAAAAGTACCAAATTTTCTGGTGCCGCGCTGAAGCAATATGGCTAAGAACGAGAAATCTTTCCAGGAAGAATGAAACGAAATGTCTGGCGTACAATTATTGTTTATTTTTGAGTGAAACCAACTATGAAATGCAGAAAACTGTAGTAATTATTGATGATGAAGCGGATGCTCGCCGAGTAATTCGAAAGTATTTGGAGCGGTATTTTCCGACATTTCAGATAGCAGCAGAGGCCGATAATTTTCAAGATGCCGTAAACATCATCGAAGCAAATCAACCGGACATATTGTTTTTAGATATTCAATTGAATGATGCCACTGGATTCGACGTCTTGGATAAACTCGATATTTTTCCACAAACGATGGGGATCATATTTACAACAGCCTATGATCAATTTGCTTTAAAAGCCTATCAGTACAAGGCTTTAGATTATTTGTTGAAACCCATCGAGTCGGAAGCTTTTCAAGAATCTATCCAACGGATCGTTCAACTTCAAAGTCAGCCAATTCGCGAGGAGGAACAAGCGATGACTCCAGTATTTAATATCGAGAAACGTGTTGGTGTACCCACGAATGAAGGGATTAAATTGGTAGCGATCGACTCGATCGTGTTTTTGGAGGCAGATGCCAGCTATTGCAAGGTGTTTTTATCTGATGGAAAAGGCTTGGTGGTCTCAAAACCGATGAAATACTTCGGAGATAAATTAGAACCATTACCGTACTTTCTGCGGGTGCACAAGTCGTACTTGGTCAATCTAAAGTTTGTAGAAGAATACGTACGCGAGGATGGCGGCGGATTGCGACTAACTATCGGGAATGTTGTTCCGATCTCGCGTCAGAAGAAAGAAGAGATAATACAGTTCATCGAACGAAATTTACTGCTATGATCCGTATTCTCTTCGGATATTTCACGTTAATCACATGGCTGTGTGTTAATCATTCGTATGCATCACAGTCCTACAATTTAGGTAATGGAAAATTAGTTCGACGGCACTTTGGCGTTCAACAGGGCCTTCCTTCGTCAGAAACCTATCATGTTTTTCAAGATAAGAAAGGATATATTTGGATGGCAACAGATCGGGGTGTTGTTCGGTATAACGGTATCGAATTGAAAAAATTTGACCAACGCAATGGTTTACTGGATCCAGTAGTGTTTAAATGTGTTGAAGATCCAAAAGGCAATATCTGGTTCGTTTCATTTTCCGGATTACTGTGCTACTGGAATGGTCATACGATCGTTCCGTATAAATATAATCACCTGATAAAAAAATACCTTGGAGATTTTCAATCCTCTTACAAAACTCTGGTAATTGCTAAAGATGGCACTATTTATTTCGGACTTACCTCTAAAGGTTCCATACGGATCACTCCTAATGGTCGACTAATTGACTACCATAAAGCAGTTGCACCTGTCAATACAATCTTCGTGAAGCAAATCGAAGATCAACTGTTTGTTTCTAATCTCAGTGATGCCCGAAAGTATCGAGTTGCTAAAAAACCTGTTTATAGTCTACTAAATGCAAAGAAAAAATTGTTGCTGCATACAATCGGAAATATTCGACTAGCCTCAAGTCAATACCAGGATGACCCCTATTTACTCGCTGATTTTTGGGTCGTGAATTTGAGGGATACTTCTAGAAGAGTTTTTAATCCGGGTTTGATCGGGATGAATGTCGACAGGCAATTTATTTGGCTCTGTCAATTTTCGAAAGGTGTACGTTGTTACTCCAAAGATGATTTTGGTAGAGCTGATCGATACACAACCTATTTTGAGGACTATAGTGTTTCTTCTGTACTTCAGGATCATCAAGGCGGCTACTGGTTTTCTACGCTGGAAAATGGGGTTTACTACATTCCTAATATTCGCATTCAGAATTGGTCAAAGAGCGAAGGAATGAAGCTTTCTGAAATTTACAGTATTACCGGAAACCGACACGAATTAGTTATCGGAACCAAAAAAGGCTATGCCATTTTTCAAAAGAACAGCTCTCATTTTTATCCTGTTAACGCATATTTTACCCCAAACACTATTTTTAGTGAGCAAGGAAAATTACATGCTTCCGGATTTCAAAAAGGAGTTCGTGGAAAGTCAGGTGTTTATCGATTTCATAAACCATTTCCTCACTTTTTTGATATCCACGCCTTAAATCGCGTAGATGGAGGTGTGATTTCGGTTTCTGGTCCTGTAATCAAATTTGAAAGCGATCGATCTGAATTGATCGATACGATTGCAAACATCCAAGTTGCTAAAGGTTTCAATTTTGTTTATGCGATTGATGGAGTCGACAAATCTACCTACTACATTGGTGGAATTTCCGGTTTGCGAAAAATGATCCATGGAAAGATCCAAAGACTCGATGTTTCAGATCCAAGGTATCATGTTCGTGTAGATGATATCGAATATGTTCCTGGGAAAGGACTGTTTGTGGCAACGCGCGGTAACGGCGTGCTTCTTGTGTTGAAGGATCGGGTGATAGCTCAGTTTGATGAGCGATCAGGATTGTTGGATAATTACATCACGGATTTGCATGTCGATTCCAATGGAGATATGTATGTGTCGTCCTATAAAGGCATCTCCCGAATCCGAAAACTCCAAAATGGAACATGGGAAATTCGTAATTTGAATCACAAAATGGGGATGATCTCCAGTGAATGCTTGTCCATCTATGTTGATGATTTTTCCGTTTGGTGCGGTACGAAAAGCGGTCTTGTTCAAATCCCGAAAAATTGTTTTGATCAGAAGAAGGTTGGTAATAGTTTGTTTTTGGAAGCAGTATTGCAAGGTAAGAATAAGCTTCTGATGCAAAAAAGCTTTTCATTTCATGAGGGTGAACCATTGGTTGAACTGCGGATTCGCAATTTGAATTATCAATTAGGTGAGAAGATGACGTATAGATATCGTTTTTCGCCTAGTCAAAATTGGATCGTTTCCAGTTCACCTAGGATTTTGTTACAATATCCTACAAGTGGAAAGTACGAACTTGAAATTGAACAAATGGATCTTTTTGGCAATTGGACACAAGCTAAAAAGTTGCTCTCTATTGCGATACAAGCCCCCTTCTACAAACGCTGGTATTTTTTCCTGGGGCTCTCGATCATAGCTGTTTGGTTGGTGTACCTTTCCTTTCGAATCCGTTTGAAGGCAGTAAATAACAAGTTTAAGCTTCAGAAACAGGTGAATGAATTGGAACAGAAAGCTTTAAGTGCGCAAATGAACCCGCATTTCATTTTTAATTCCTTGAATTCCATTCAAAGCTTTTTAATGTATGAGGAGAATGAAAAAGCCGAAAAATACCTGCTGAAATTTTCCAAATTGATCCGTTCCATTTTATCCAATTCAAGAGAAACCTTTATCCCGGTGGCTCAAGAGATCGAATTACTGACGAATTATATCGAACTCGAACAAATGCGTTTTCAGTCGCGTTTTGATTATCGCATTGAAAATCTGTTGAAAGGATCAGCTGATCATGTCATGATGCCGCCCATGATGATTCAGCCGCTCGTTGAAAATGCAATTCTACACGGTCTGACAAAACGAGCACAAGGTGGAAGTTTGATCGTACGTTTCGAATTAGTAAATGACCACATTCGTGTAACTGTAGAGGACAACGGCGTTGGAATGCGCGCGGAACAAAATCGTGTCTTAGAAGGTCACCGCTCTTTTGGCACACAGATCACACGTGAACGCATGGATATCTACGAGAAGAATTTCAATCAACAATTTGAGTGGCGCATCGAACCTCTCTCCGAGGACGAAAAATTTCCGGGAACAAGAGTGATCTTAACCATTCCTATTCTTAAAAAGATCGATTAGCCGTGCATAGTTTCCGATTTACCGTATTTTTCCATCAAACTCGCCTCAAATTCTAAAAAGGCTTGCCAGCGCGCATCTACATCCACACCCTTTCCATATTTGCGGGCGTAACCAATAAACGTGGTGTAATGACGTGCCTCACTTTCCATCAGGCTGCGGTAAAAAGCACGAAGGTCTTCGTCGTTGATCTGCTCGGATAAGATCTTAAATCGCTCACAACTGCGTGCCTCGATCATCGCTGCGAAAAGTAACTGGTTTACTAAATGGCTCTCTTTACTGCCACCTTGAAACGTAGATTTCAAAAAGCCCATCAAATCGTGAACATACGGATCCCGACGTTCAAAGCCAAGCTTCATTCCGCGCTCCAGAATCTTTTCATGTACCATATCAAAGTGTTCCATCTCTTCCTGGCAAATGGCAGTCAATTCTTTCACCATATCCGGAAACATCGGATACTGGACGATCAGCGATATGGCATTACTCGCAGCCTTTTGCTCGCAATACGCATGATCTGTCAAGATCTCTTCGATGTTTTTCTCCACAATATTCACCCAACGTGGATCTGTCGGAAGCTTTAAACCCAGCATACTTCAGTTTTTGTTCCGGTAAAGTTCGCTATTTTTTGAAAAAGAGATCCCTAAAATGGAAGCGAACATGCACAAATCAGGATGTTTCAGCGGAGATTATTTCCATCCGCCTCCCAAGGAACGATAGAGCTCGATCAAAGCAAGATGTTGCTGGAATTGATCATTGATTTCGGAAAGTTGCGCCTGCAAGAGAGCTTGTTCTGCCGTGATCACATCCGTGTAGTTTGTTTTGGAATCGTATTTCAGCAATTCTTTCGTGTATTCTACCGCACGTTGCAAGGCTTGAACTTGTTGTTTGCGAATTTCTTTACGCTCCTCGATGTTTTGATGGGCATATAACGCATCCGATACTTCGGCACCGGCTCGCAAAACGGCATCTTGAAAGGAAAGCAGCGCCTGTTCTTGTTGGGCTTTAGCTCGTTTTAAATTGGCCGTATTTATTCCTTTGTTGTAAATCGGCTGCATCAAATTGGCTACCAGCGTCCCAAAGAAGGCATTCACCCCCAGCGAGTTGGTTGTCAAAGCCGAAAGTCCTGCTCTTCCATTCAAACTGAGCGCCGGATAGAAGTTAGTACGAGCTACGTTGGTCGCTTCAAAGGCACGTTGAAACTCAAATTCACAAGCTGCGACATCCGGTCTGTTCTTGATCAAATGCAACGGAATGCCGATTGCGATGACCGGTGAGAGTTGTTGTTCCTGCAATGTGTTTCGAACGATCGGTCCCGGTACACGACCTAAAAGGATACTCAGTGCATTTTCGGTTTCTCGAATACGCTGTTTGATCTCCGGCAAACTCACTTCGGCGGCATGCAAATTGGCTTCATTCAGGGCCAAAGCAGCTCCGTTCAGCATGGATGCCTCTTGCATCAGTTTCAAGGCTTCCACATCTTGTTTTCGCAGTTCAATAGTTTGTTCTGTGATCTTCAATTGTTCGTCTAGGGCCATAAGCTGGAAATAATGACCAGCAATAGCTGCAACCAATTGCGTTTTGGTGGCCTGAGCCGCAGCCTGTGTTCCCATGTAATTGGCCAGTGCTGCGCGTTTTGCACTGGAGATCTTTCCCCAGATATCCAATTCCCAGCTGGCTCCGATCGGTAATTGTACGGTTGTCGTTCGCAAATTGATATTGACTGTTGGAGGAAGGTTGATCGCCGCTTTACTTTGCTTGGAAAACGTAACTGTCGGATCCGCGAAAATACTCGGCAAATAGGCTTGTTTGCTCTGTTTGAAAGCTGCTTGCGAAATCGCAATGTTCTGAAGCGCTACCAAATAGTTCGGATTACTTCGTATGCCTTCTTCGATGTAACTCAGTAAAAGTTCGTCCTGAAAGAATTGGTTCCAAGGAATCGTGCCCAAAGAAGTAGTATCCGCATTTGGGGCATCGCGAAACAACTGCTTTTCGGTAGTTTCTCCAAGGGCAGGCGCGTCGTAGCGATGCGTGATCTTACAGGATGATACTAGAAAAACACCGATCAACAGGTATATAATTGATTTTTTCATTGCGTTTAAATTATTCAGGTTTAGGCGCGTAAAGTGGTCGTCCGGCAATTTTTTCGTGAAGCGACATAAACATCACGAATAGAACGGGAACTACGATCACTCCAAAGATGGTTCCTATGAGCATCCCGCCAATTGCTGCTGTTCCGATTGCTTGATTACTTACAGATCCCGCTCCACTGGCAAACATCAAAGGAAGCAAACCAAGAATGAAAGCAAATGAGGTCATCAGGATTGGTCGGAAACGAGCTACCGCACCGGAAAGTGCTGCTTCGCGAATGTCCATGCCTGCTCTTCTGCGCGCAACGGCGTATTCGATGATCAAAACGGCATTTTTTGCAAGTAATCCGATCAGCATGATCAACGTGATTTGCACGTAAATGCTATTCGAAATGTCGAACAGGTAGTTGAAAATAAAGGTTCCGGCCAAACCGATTGGTAGTGGAAGTAATACCGCGAAAGGCAACATGTAACTTTCATACTGCGCGGCCAAAAGGAAATACACAAAGAGCAAACTCAAGAGGAAGATCACGATGGTTTGACTTCCTGCCGACATTTCCTCGCGGGTCATCCCGGAAAATTCGTATCCGAATCCCGTTGGTAAATGTGTTTCCGCCACTTCTTGAACGGCCTTGATCGCGTCTCCGGAACTGAAGCCTTCGTTTGGAGCACCGTTTACACTGATGGAGGTGAACAAGTTAAAACGATTGATGGCTTGCGGACCATACACCTTGTTGAGTTGAATGTAGGGCGCGATCGGTGCCATTTTTCCCGCTGAATTCCTTACTTGAATTAGATTCAGTGAATTGAAATCTGCCCGGAATGGAGCATCTGCTTGGTAGATCACCCGGAATTGTTTGCCGTATTTATTGAAGTTCGATGCGTAAACTCCGCCGTAATATCCTTGCAAGGTCGACAAGATATCGCTCACCTGGAAACCGTCTTGTTTCGCTTTATCCACATTGACATCGATCTGATATTGTGGGAAATTGGGATTGAAGGATGTTCGGGCAAATTGTATTTCTTTACGCTTGGCTAATTCGCCCAAGAATTGCGCGGAAACAGCACTGAAATTTTCGATGCTTCCACCTGTTTTGTCTTGTAGTTGAAATTCAAAACCACCTGTGGTTCCAAATCCTTGAATCGTTGGCGGTGCAAAGAAAATGACCCGTGCTTTCCGGATCGCAGCAGTGCGCATGAACAGTTGTTTGACGATACTCTCAACATCCTGACCTTTTCCTGTTCGCTCAGCCCAGGGTTTCAAGCGAACGATCACCATGCCGTAATTGCTTCCGGATCCACTGATGATACTACGTCCAACTACGCGCATGATGTTCTGTACTTCCGGAATGTTTTGAACGGCGGCTTGAACTTCTTTGGTCACCTTTTCGGTTTCTTCTTGCGATGATCCCGGAGGCAGCGAAATATCGGAAAAGATCGATCCCATATCTTCATTCGGTACAAAGGCGGTTGGTGCAGTGCGCATCAGTAAAAGGAACAATCCGGTAAATAAGCCTAAAACACCGAGGGCAAGCCATTTACGCTTGATGAAAAAGCCAGATATTTTGCGGTATTTGGAGGTGGTTGCCGTAAAACCGGCGTTGAAGGCATCGAAAAAGCGCTGTTTCAGGTTGCGTTTTGCATGCGCGTTTTCACCGTGCGGTTTTAAGAATAGTGCACATAGCGCGGGACTTAAGGTCAATGCATTGATCGCCGAAAGCACGATCGCGATGGCCAGCGTTAGTCCGAATTGTTTGTAAAATACGCCGGCTGATCCACTGATAAAACTTACCGGAATGAAAACGGCCGACATGACCAACGTAATACTGATGATCGCTCCCGATATGTCGTGCATCGCTTCTACACTGGCACGTTTTGCCGACGTCATTCCTTCATCCAGTTTGGCGTGTACCGCTTCTACCACAACGATGGCATCATCCACCACAATTCCAACGGCCAATACGAGTGCAAATAGGGTTAAGATGTTGATCGTAAAACCAAAAAGACCTAAAAAGAAAAACGTACCAATAATAGCTACCGGTACCGAGATAGCTGGGATCAATGTGGATCGCCAATCTTGCAGGAATAGAAATACAACGATAAATACAAGGATAAACGCTTCGATCAAGGTGCTGATTACCTTTTCGATGGATGCATCTAGGAAATCATTGACATTCGATAAGGTGATGTAACCGATTCCTTTTGGGAAATTCGCCTCGGCCTCGTCCAGTACTTTTTGAACGCCTTCGATCACTTCCTTGGCGTTTGATCCGGCTGTTTGGTTGATGGCAAAACCGACTCCTGATTTTCCGTTCGCATACGTAATACTGGAATACGATTGCGCACCAATTTCCACACGAGCCACATCTTTCAAACGCAAGATGCTTCCATCTGGGTTGGTTTTCAGTACAATGTTCTCAAATTCAGATTCCTGTTTTAAACGTCCGCGATATTTGAGGGTGTATTGAAAGGCTTGTTTCCCTTGTTCTCCAAATTGTCCGGGTGCCGACTCCAGGTTTTGATCTGCCAAAGCGGCATACACATCTGCAGGAACCAATCCGTAACTCGCCATGGCATCCGGTCGAAGCCAAATGCGCAAGGAATAATCCTTCGAGGCAAACGAGGTGGCGTCTCCTACACCATTCACACGTTTGATCTGAGGAATGATATTGATGTTCGCGTAATTCTGAATGAAGGTTTGATCGTAAGCCGGATTGTCGCTGTACAAAGCGAATATGAAGACATTGGAACTTTGTCGCTTTTGGGTGATGACACCCGAACGAGTCACTTCTGCGGGAAGTAGATTCGTAGCGCGCGCCACGCGATTTTGCACGTTCACAGCTGCCATGTCCGGATTCGTTCCCAATTTGAAGTAAACTGTAATGGTAGCTGTTCCGTCGTTGGAAGCACTTGACGTCATATACGTCATGTTTTCTACCCCGTTGATCTGTTCCTCCAGCGGCACGACCACACTATTCAGAACCACTTCGGCACTCGCACCCTGATAACTGGCAGTAACAGTTACGGTAGGCGGTGCGATCTCCGGATATTGGGAAATAGGTAAGGTAGTGATTCCGAGAACCCCAATGATGACGATCAAAACCGAAATAACGGTCGTCAGTACGGGACGTTCAATAAATTTTTGAAACATACTTTCCGGTTTTGAGGTTAGTTTTTCACTTGATCGGCAGACTCTGTACTATTAAGTACCTCTTGAAACGATACTTTTTTCGGAATAACCGGCATGCCATCGCTGAGTAAAGGGATACCTTCCAAAGCGATCACGTCTCCGACAGAAATACCACTGTCTACCACGAATAATTGGCCTCCGGGAACTTCTCGCACAGAAATTTCTGTAGCGATCACCGTATTTTTTTGGCCTAATTTATAGACAAATCGCTTTCCTTGAAGTTCGTAGCTGGCACTTTGTGGTATCAATAAAACATCTTTTACGGGAGTAGGAATTCGCACCTTGCCACTGTGTCCGCTGCGCAAGAGCATTCCCGGATTCATAAAACCAGCGCGTACATTGAATGAGCCGGTATTGCTGTTGATCATTCCGCTGAAGGTCTCTACTTTGCCTTTTTGTTCGTACATCGTTCCGTCTGAAAGCAAAAACGTGACCTCCGGTAGCTGGGTGATCTTCTCGGTCATGGTTTTACCGGCCGTGTTGCGGAAGAAATGAAGTTGTTCCTTTTCACTTAAGCTGAAATAGGCATACACCTTACCAATGCTGGAAATGGTTGTCAACGGTAACGCGGTATTGCTGCTCACGTAACTACCCAATTTATAATTCAGGATCCCAACGACACCTTCGAAGGGACTTTTGATTGTAGTATAACCTACATTGTTTGTGGCATTTGCTAAGTTCGCCCGCGCCTGAAGCAAGGCCGCCTTTTTCGCTTTCAATACCAATCGGGCACTCTCCAATTCATAGGCACTCACAATCCCTTTTTCTACCAAGGGTTTTGCCTTGTTCCACTGCAATTGGGCATTTTCTACTTCGGTTTCTGCTAATTCCACGGCAGCTTCGGCATTGCGCGCAGCTTGTTCGTATTGCGGATTGCTGATGCGAAAAAGTACCTGTCCTTTACGCACAACTTGACCTTCTTCCACCAAAACGGCATCCACATAGCCATCTATCTTCGGGCGGATCTCAATGTCTTGTTCTCCCTGAATGCGCGCCGGATAATCACTATACAGGGTCGTGGATTGTTTTTCTACAGAGAAAACGGAAATATTCAAGGGACCTGCCGGTCCTTTTGGTGCTGCTTCGTCAGATCCACAGGCGGTGAGCAGTGAAGCAAGTACCACGGAAAAAATGAAGGTAAAACGTTTGTAAGCTGTTTGCATAGATGTTATTATTGTTGTTCGAATAAAAGGGTTAAGATCATTTCTTTGCGGTTTTGGAACAAATTAGAAAATGTTTCCTCGTTGAGGTTGTAAAGTTCCAAATAGAGCGGCTTCAGGAGCAAGGGATGCGTGATCAATGCAAATAGGTTGATGATGAAATTCAGCGGGACCATAGGGCGAACAACCCCGTCTCGTATGCCTTGTTCGATCTCAGTTAAAAAATCATCGATCTTTGCTTTACTCGGCGTTTTTTCAATATCGATGGTATGCTGAAAGTTGTTGATCTCGGCGATCATGAATAATTCCGTATACGGCTCTTTTAAAATGTAGTCGCTGAACACATCAATGATATGTGCTGTCTTTTCACGAATGGGAAGGGGTGCCTGAAATGCCGATTCGATCCGTCCGACAATCTCCGCGCGTGCTTCCTGGTACACTTGCTTGAAAAGCTCATCTCGTGACCGGAAATAATAATTGATCAATGTGCGGTTAACTCCTGCAGCATCTCCAATTTCTTGCGTGGTCGCATTGATCTTGCCCTCCACAAAAAATAAGCGTCTTGCAGCCTCTTTGATTTGAAGTTCCGTACACTCTTTTTTACTCAGATTCATGGATTTAACAAAATTGTTAAACAATTAAGTCAACAAAGGTACAACTCTTTTGGTTCAGGGTGTTCACAAAAAAAAGTAAATTTCATATCGAGTTGATTGTTAAAATCACGACAACTTGACGAATCTAACTCCTCCCTGAATCGGTTTCATTGCGATGTTTGTTAAAGTTATTGGCGTTCCATTCGGATTTCTCACTTCACTTGGGTATGTTTGTGTTCTAGTTCAAATTATGAAGTATTCGATATTCGTTTTCGCGCTATTTCTGGGTTTTAAGTCAGTAGCTCAGCAGCATACACAAGCCCCAAAGTTGGTTGTAGGGATAGTTGTAGACCAAATGTGCTACGATTACCTGTACCGTTTTTATCCACAATTTGGAAAAGATGGATTCAAGCGATTGATGGACAAGGGAACTCATTTCCGCAACGTGAACTACAACTATGTTCCCACGTATACCGGACCAGGTCATGCCTCCATTTACACCGGAACAACGCCTTCCAATCACGGGATCATCGCCAATGATTGGTTTCACCGTCCGTACGGAAAAGAGGTAAATTGCGTGGACGATACCACAGTTACCGGAATTGGAACAACGAGTGCAGATGGTTTGTGTTCACCACATTTTATGCGAGCCAATACGATTACCGATCAATTAAAATTGACCTATCCACAAGCGAAAGTGGTGGGTGTTTCTATTAAAGACAGAAGTGCGATCCTTCCGGCAGGTCACTTGCCCGATGGTGCCTATTGGTACGATTATTCATCCGGTAAATTCATCACCAGTTCGTGGTACAAAACCGAATTGCCACAATGGGTGAATAGCTTTTATAAGACGAATCCATTTGAACGCTACGCCGGACAAGTTTGGAATTTGTTGAAGGATTCCGCTGCCTATCAGTATGTGAAACAAGACAATTCGCCTTATGAAGTGTTGGTAGGAGGAAAAACGAGTCCGACCTTTCCGTATGATTTTACGCAGTTGCAACCGACTCAGCAATACAATACGTTTACGGTGCTTCCTTTCGCCAATACGTATTTGACCGATTTCGCACTAGCTGCCATGAAGGGAGAAGATCTAGGGAAAGATCAACACACCGACTTTTTGACGATCAGTTATTCCACGCCGGATATTGCCGGACATGCATTTGGTCCCTATTCCTTGGAGATCGAGGATATGTATTTCAGATTAGACCAAGATTTGGCGCAATTATTCAAGCAGTTGGATGCTCAGATCGGAAAAGGAGAGTACGTGGTTTTTCTTACAGCCGATCATGCGGTAGTGCCTGTTCCACAGTTTTTAACCGATCATCAATTGCCGGGTGGATATTTATTCTTGGATAAGCGCGTGGAAGAATTGCGTAATCAATCTGTTTCAGAGTTTCAAGTGGATGTGATCGATCGCATTGATAACGATAACGTCTACCTCAAAACGGAGTTTTTAGGAAGTCCGATCGAGGATCAGTTGATCACGTTCTTGCAACAAAAGATCAGTGAATGGCCAGAAGTGAAGGTAGTTTACACCAAAGATCAATTAACGGCTAGTCCGAATGATACTTGGGGAAAAATGGTCGCTTCCGGATATGACAAGGAACGCAACGGGGAACTCATCTTTTTACTTCAACCGGGATATTTGCCAAAATCAACAGACACACCGAATGCGCACAAGGGAACGAGTCATGGTTCTGCGTTCAATTACGACACGCATGTTCCTGTATTGTTTTACGGAAA
>CAYRVL010000057.1:15703-17224 GCA_964427665.1 uncultured Fluviicola sp.
GAAATTGAAATAGGTTATTTAGTACAAGTTGTACTTTATAAATATGCGGATGTGGTGAAATTGGTAGACACGCTAGACTTAGGATCTAGTGCCGAGAGGTGTGCGGGTTCGAGTCCCTCCATCCGCACTTCAAATGGTCTCGTTGTTTACAATGAAGACCATTTTTTGTTTAAAACGAATCGAAACAAACACAAACGGAATGAACGTAACGCGTCAAGAAGTGAATGCGGAAACAGCACTACTTACAGTGCAGGTTTCTCCGGCTGATTACCAAGGAAAGGTAAGTGCAGCTCTAGAAAAATACCGCAAACAAGCAAAGATCCCTGGATTCCGTCCGGGTAAAGTACCGATGGGCTTAATCCAAAAGCAATATGGAAAGGCTTTGTTGGCTGAAGAAATGAATAAATTGGTTTCGGATGCTTTGTACCAATATGTTTCCGATAATAAATTGGAGATCTTGGGGAATCCAATCCCGAAAGAAGATATTGAAGTAAAAGGTGATTTTGACAATCCTGGTGACTTTGAATTTACGTACGAGATCGGTTACGCTCCAGAGATCAAATTGGATTTGAGTGCGAAATCGAAGTATGACTACGTAAAAGTGAAGATCGATGCGGCCTTGATCGATAAGCAAGTAGATGATTTACGTCGTCGTTACGGAAAACTATCTTCTGTTGATACGGTAGGTGATACCGATATGATCTTGGGTCAGTTCGTTGAATTGAACGAAGACGGATCTGTGAAAGAAGGTGGTATCTTGCATTCCTCAACAACTTCTATGGAGTTTGTAGAAGACAAGAAAGCGAAAAAAGCCTTGGTTGGAAAGAAAGTTGGTGACAAAGTGACCGTTTCTGCTTCTGCAATCACACGTGGAGAAAGTGATAAGGCAGCCATGTTGGGTGTGAAACCAGAAGAATTGGCAAATCACGGAGATAGCTACGAAATGACGATCAACGATGTGAAACGCATCGAATTGGCGGAATTGAATCAAGAATTGTTCGATCGTTTGTTCGGTGAAGGTGCTGTTACTTCAGAGGCTGAATTGCGCGATCGCATCAAGGCTGACTTGGAGCAAATGTTCAACAACGATTCTGACCGTTTGTTAACGCGTGCAGTTTACCGCGATTTGTTGGATAAAACTAACGTAGCATTGCCGGATGCATTCTTGAAGCGTTGGATCAAATTGTCTAACGAGAAACCAATTTCTGAAGAACAGATCGAAGCTGATTATCCAGCTTACTCGAAAGATTTGAAATGGCAATTGATCCAAGGACATATCTTCAAAGCGAATGATATCAAATTGGATCAAATGGAAGCGATCGAATTTACGAAAGGTTTGGTGGCTAATCAATACGCACAATACGGAATCCCTGCACCGGAAGATAAAGAATTGACGCAACAGGCAGCTCAAGCCTTGTCAAATCGCGAAGAAGCAAATCGTATCTACGACATGTTGGCAGAAGCGAAATTGACTGAGTTCTTCAAAAACACGGTTAAATTAAATAACAAAGAGGTTTCTTA
>CAYRVL010000058.1:0-17218 GCA_964427665.1 uncultured Fluviicola sp.
TTCTGTTTCTCATTCTGTATAGTTGCCGTCGCGAAGTTCTAAGGAGTTCAAAAGTTCAACCGAGTTCAATCGTCTTTTGTCTTAAAATCTTAACGTCCTGAAGTCTTAACATCCTAACATCCTAACATCCTAATATCCTAACATCCTAACATCCTAATATCCTAACATCCTAATATCTTAATTCCCCCTTTTCCCTTTTCAATTCTCCCTCCCTTGTTCTCGATACCCCGCTTTCGGCGGACTCGAACTGACAGGGAGGAGATTGAACGCTTGAACTACCTTTTCAATTCTTCATTTTCCCTTTTCAATTCTAAATTTTCCCTTTTCAATTTTCACTACTTTTGCTCAAACTTTAGTGGATTATGAAATTTTTTATCGATACAGCGAACTTGAACGATATTCGCGAAGCCAATGATCTCGGGATTTTGGATGGTGTTACTACCAACCCGTCGTTGATGGCGAAGGAAGGAATTACCGGACAAAACAACATCTTGAAACACTACGTGGATATCTGTAATATCGTGGATGGACCAGTGAGTGCAGAGGTGATCGCAACAGATTTCGAAGGAATGATCCGTGAGGGAGAAGCTTTAGCTGAATTGCACAAGAATATCGTTGTTAAAATTCCGATGATTCCGGCTGGTATCAAGGCGATCAAGTATTTCTCGTCTAAAGGAATTCGCACGAACTGTACGCTGATCTTTAGTGCCGGACAAGCCCTGTTGGCTGCAAAAGCAGGAGCTTCATACGTTTCGCCATTTGTCGGACGTTTGGACGATGTATCTACGAACGGTTTGGATTTGATCCAACAGATCCGCATCATTTTCGATAACTACGGATTCGAGACGGAAATTTTGGCTGCTTCGATTCGTCACCCAATGCACATCATTCAGTGTGCAGAAATTGGTTCAGATGTCATGACCGGTCCGCTTTCAGCGATCTTGGCTTTGGCAAAACATCCGTTAACAGATAACGGCTTGGCACAATTTCTTGCTGATCACGCAAAAGGAAACAAGTAAATCGCATTGTAATAGCTTGAAATAGTCGTCTTTATCGGGCGACTATTTTTTTTGTCCGGAAAATTTACACATTCAACCAGCGTAATTCCTCATTTGTCAAAATGAACAAGTCTTATCTGCGAAATCGGTTATTTTTGTTTGCATGAATTGGTTGCTGTCAATTGGACTCTCGCTCTTGTTGCATTTTGGTGCTTCTGCGCACGCGTTCTACTTCTCGTTCGCGGAATTGGAGTACAATGCCGGGAGTCAACAATATGAACTGACTATTTCCGCAACCGCACACGATGTAGCATTGATGGCACAAAAACAAGGCGTGGACATCACCGAATTGGATCAGGAAACGAAGAATTCGGAATTCAAATCCTTTTTAACAACCAGTATCAATGCCCATTTTCAAATCGCGGAATTGGGATCAGATCCTTTTAAATTGCTGGGCTTTGAAGTGTTTCCAAACGGCACGGCTTACTTTTATCTATACACCGAAAAAATCGCTCCGGTTCACGAGTTTACCGTTCAGTTCGATTGGCTGATGGACACTTTTCCGGAACAACAGAATAAATTAACGTATCGAAACGGAGAGCAAAAATGCACGGCCGTTTTTTTACCACAGAACCCTAAAACGCATATTGCTTGTAAACCATGACAACGAGAACAACTCTAGTGGCACTAACGCTATTCGCTGCGGGCTTGGCTTCGGCTCAAACCAAATTTGCGCAGTTGGACATCGAATTGCCGACTCCCAATGAATTTAGAACAGCAGCCGGAGCTCCAGGAAATCACTATTATCAACAAAAAGCAGATTATAAGATCAATATCACACTCGACGATGACAAGCAGATCATTCGCGGCGAAGAAGTGATCACGTACACCAATAATTCTCCGGACGTCTTGGAATACCTGTGGTTGCAGTTGGATCAGAACATCTACAAGCCGGATGCGGATAACAAATTGATCGAGGTGGAGAAAATGGAGGATTTCCGTTCGATCCGAGATGTCGAACGTCGCTTGATGGTTTTTGATGGTGGCTACACGATTGAAGCGGTAACGACAACGAACGGAGAAAAAATGCGCTACGCCATCAACAAAACGATGATGCGCATCGATCCGGCGAAACCTTTAGGTCCGAAACAAAGCATTTCCTTCAAGATCAAGTGGTGGTACCCGATCAATGACCGCATGAAAGTGGGCGGACGTTCCGGTTATGAATATTTCCAGAAAGATGACAATTACTTGTACACGATCGCGCAGTTCTTCCCGCGTATGTGTGTGTACAACGACGTGGAGGGTTGGCAAAACAAACAATTCTTGGGGCGCGGTGAATTTACGCTTCCTTTCGGAGATTATGAAGTTTCGATCACGGTTCCATCGGATCACATTGTAGCTGGAACCGGTGAATTGCAAAATGCAGGTGCAGTCATGACGGCAGCGCAACGCGAGCGCATGGCCAAAGCGAAAGTATCGGATTCACCGGTATTGATCGTTACGCAAGCGGAAGCTGAAGAAAACGAAAAAACGAAGGATAAAGGAACGAAAACGTGGATCTACAAAGCGATTAACGTGCGCGATTTCGCTTTTGCAAGTTCTCGTAAGTTCATGTGGGATGCACAGAATCAAAAGATTGGCTCAAAGAATGTGTTATGCATGTCGTTCTACCCGAAAGAAGGAAATCCACTGTGGGAGCGCTATTCCACAAAATTGGTGGCACATACGATCAAAACGTATTCGAAATACACGATCGATTATCCGTATCCGGTAGCGATCTCGGTTCACGCGAATCAGATCGGGATGGAATACCCGATGATCTGTTTCAACGGTGGTCGACCAAATGAAGACGGAACGTATAGTGAAGGCACGAAATACGGTATGTGGGGCGTGATCATCCACGAAGTGGGACACAATTTCTTCCCGATGATCATCAATTCCGATGAACGTCAGTGGAGCTGGATGGATGAAGGGTTGAATACCTTTGTGCAGTATTTGACCGAGCAAGAATGGGAACGTGGATATCCTTCCCGTCGCGGTCCGGCTTACATGATCACCGACTACATGCGTGGTGACAAGAAATTCATTTCGCCAATTATGACGAACTCCGAATCCATCTGGCAATTTGGAAACAACGCTTACGGAAAACCGGCTACGGCATTGAATATCTTGCGTGAAACCGTGATGGGACGCGAATTGTTTGATTACGCCTTCAAGATCTATTGCGAGCGTTGGAAATTCAAACACCCTACACCCGCTGATTTCTTCCGTACCATGGAAGATGCCTCCGGAGTTGATTTGGATTGGTTCTGGAGAGGTTGGTTCTACTCTACTGATTTCGTGGATGTTTCTTTAGATGATGTGAAGCATTTCCAACTGAACACGAACAATCCGGAAGTGGAGAAAGCAGCGCAGAAGCAAGCGGACGAACAGAAACAACAATTCATTGGCGATACGCGCAACAAAACGAGTATCCAGCAAACGGTGAACGAACGCGATCCGAACATCGACGATTTCTACGCGAAACGCAATATCTATGAAGTGGATCGTTTAGACCGTGAAGAATACGAGGCATTCCAAAAGAGTTTGACACCTTCTCAGAAGAAATTGTTGGAATCGAACAAGCATTTCTACGAATTGTCCTTCACGAATAAAGGAGGTTTGGTAACGCCGTTGATCATTCAAGCAACATTTGTAGATGGAACCACTGAGGTCATTCGCATTCCTGCTGAGATCTGGCGCATGGATCAGGTAACGATCACGAAAGTGTTCATTTTCAATAAAGAGGTAAAAAGCTTCTTTTTGGATCCGTTCCTCGAAATGGCTGATTGTGATGTGGATAACAATTCATTCCCGCCGCAAAGCACTCCTACCCGCTTCCAATTGTTCCAACAAAAACAAAGCAGCGAAAATCCGATGCAGCGCCAAAAGCGACTTGAAAGCGGAAAATAATTCAGAAGCCATTCGATTTTCGGATGGCTTTTTTTGTGAATGAATGCGTGAAACACCTCTGAAAAGGTTATCTTTAGATGATGATTTTGTTGAGAATTGCAAAATTGGTATCGTTGATTAATCAGTTAATCTAACATTACATGATAAAGATCGTTTTCAACCTGTTTGTATATGTGTTAAGTTTTTGTTTACATAGTCAAATAAATCAATCGTTGAAAGTCCGACTTGATAGTATCCAGAAATTAGATCAATTATTTAGATTCGAAGTGTCTAATGTCATGTCTAATAAAGTTTACATCGATTCTTTAGCGAAAAACAGTGATTTTGTAATGTCAGATTATGTAAAAAGCATCATGATAAAACAAGAGTCAATTGATCAAGCAAATTTAAAGTTCATTGATTCAATCGTTCAATTATATGGTTATCCAGGTAAAAGTTTGGTTGGGGATACTACCTGCCATACAGCCTGGTACATCATTCAACATTCAGACCAGTTAGTGAAATATTACAAATTAATCCGTAAGGCATCGAGAAAGGGCGAAATTCCGGATAGTTTATTTGCAAAAACGAAAGATAGAATGCTTATTATGATAGGGAAAAAACAAATATTCGGGACACAATCCGAGTGTTACCCGAATGATAATGGAAGTTTCGATTGTTTCATCTCTCCCATTCGTAACATAAATACAGTTAATAGGCGAAGAAAAAAAGCTGGATTTTCTACGACAATTGAAGTAAATGCCATATTAAACAGAAATCGATGAAACGTAATTCCAAATTCTTTGAATTCTGGTAGGCCGATAACTTTTCGTATGAGAATCACATTAAATTGTATCCATGCATATGAAAATTTTCGCTGTGTGTTCTAATATACCGAGTTTGATTATTTTGTCTTTGTTAATGTTGTTACTGACCTATTATGCCCATCCCTATTTTTACTTATTTTGTCCTAATGAAAATTCTATTCTTTTTACCAATTTTCCTGGTTGCATTTAGTTTGAATGCTCAACAGAAAGTTGAAAGAACGGTAGCGAATTCTTTGAATGTGCGCATCGCAGTCGGTGGAAAATCGGGTAAATTGCTCCTCGATTCGTTGTTTTCTGCCTACCAAAAAACACCATTTCAGGTCTATGAAGATTCCAATCGCTACGAAAGTGGCTCAACTTACTTGTACAATAGCTACAAACGCTTAAAAGCACAATCTCCTAAAATCTGCAAGGATTGTGATAAGAAAATGCAAGTACTTCGGGATCTGTCGGAACAAGAGACGAAAGCAGAATTGGAATTGCAATACCGAAAAATCGTCAACAAGGCAGATGAAATGTTCTTGAAAGGTGAACTTGCACGTTCCAAGGAGTTGTACATGCGCGCCATATCGTTCAAGCCAAGTGATGCTGCTCCAAAAGATGCTTTGTTATACTTGGATGAGATTGATAGCAAAGGATTTGAGAACTACCGTTATTCAAAAGAGGAGATCAATCGTATGGTGAAATATGCGGATGGAGCTTTTGTAAAGAAAGATTTTGTGACTGCTAAATTTTGGTATGCGCGTATTTTGACCTTTGATCCCAATATGCAGTATGCAGCAGACAAAATTGTTGAAATCGATGCTAAATTGCGGAGTATTCAGCAAATGGAACAAAACGAAAAATAAGCCTAAAAATTCCTGTTTGAATTTAACGGATTGTTCCTTAATATTGACGTAAATAATCCGATGATATCCATCTACAACATCAAACCCAAATTCCAACAGTTGCTGAAACCAGTTCTGGAACGCTTTCACGCGGCAGGGATTACTGCGAATGCAATTACGTGGATGGCAATCGTTCTATCTCTTGTTTCCGGTGTCTTGTTTTATTTGTTCCCAATCGAATCGTTTTACTGGATCTACCCGATCGTTCTATTCGTGCGGATGGCACTCAACGCGCTGGATGGCATGATGGCCCGAACATTCAATCAGCAAAGTAAAATTGGTGAGGTTTTGAACGAGATCGGTGATGTACTTGCCGACGTGTGCTTGTATTTGCCGCTCGTTGTTTTGCCGGGTATTCATCCTATGGCGATCGTTTTATTTGTGGTTTTAGGTGTGGTCAATGAATTTGCCGGAATTCTTGGAAAGGCGCTGGGCGGCGATCGACGTTACGAAGGTCCCATGGGGAAAAGCGACCGCGCCTTTGTGGTTGGCGCCTCACTGTTGATCTTGTTTTTCTATCCACCCGCAGCTGCGTGGCTGACTTACGTTTTTCTGGTAGCTACTGCCCTGTTGATACTCAGTACTTTTGTTCGACTTAAAAAAATGCTTGCATGATCTTAGCCTTCAATTTGTGGAAATTCATGACTAGCTCCGAAACGATGATCGTGGTGAGTTTGATCTTTGGGATCCTTGTCTTTGCGACGCTCCTATTTTGGATAATGGGAATTGTAAAACCGGATGCCAATGTGACGGAGTTAAAAATGCGAACCAGATCCTGGTGGATGATGGCGACGATCTTTGTAGTAGCAACGGTACTTCACCCAGCCATTTCCTTTGTGGCGATTGGCTTGCTTTCCTTCATGGCCTTGCGCGAATTGTCTTCGATCAGTAAAAATGTACGTCCGGAAGACCGCAAGATCCTTATTTGGTGCTATTTGGCGATTCCGGTGCAATATACCTTGGCATATACCGGACAATATACCTTGTTCCTAACCTTCATTCCGATCTTCATGCACTTGTGGATCCCGTTCATGTTGGTGATCAAAGGAGAAACAAAAGATATCGGTCGTTCGATGAGTGTGCTGCCAACGCAATTGATGTTGACCGTTTTTGGTGTGAGTCACCTGGCCTTTTTGTTGAGTTTGCCGGAATTGGAAGGTTTCCAGGCCGGCGGTCGCGGTTTATTGCTATTTGTGGTCTTTATCACGGAAATGAACGATGTATTCCAATTCACATGGGGAAAATTATTTGGTAAACTGAAAGTAATGCCTTCGATCAGTCCAAATAAAACGTGGGAAGGTTTGATCGGCGGTGTGGTGACCACTACAATTGTCGGCTATTATTTGCGTTTCCTGACCCCGTTTTCCGAAATTGAAGCATTAGTGATCTGTTTTTCCGTCGCAGTGACCGGATTCATAGGAGATGTGGTGGTTTCGGCCGTGAAGCGCGATATCGGTTTGAAAGATACAGGAGATATCATTCCGGGACACGGTGGTATTCTGGATCGCATCGATTCCTTGGCGCTAACTGCTCCGGTATTCTTCCACATTGTGTTTAACCTGTACTTCTTGAAGTGAAACGCATTGTTCTATTTCTGATCTACAAGGTGATCCTGAAAACCGGTTTGAAAATCTTCACCGGTTCGAAAGTTATTCATCCGGAAAATTTGGTGTACCAAGGACCATGTATCATCGTGGGCAATCACAATTCGCACCTCGATACGATCAGCATCATGGCGAATTTACCGATGAGTCAATTGATCCACACGCATCCGGTAGCAGCGGGAGATTATTTCGGAACTTCGCCATTTAAAGCACGATTGACGCGTTTTTTCGTGAATGCTTTGTTGATTCCGCGTCACCGACCCAAAGCAGGTGAAACCGGACCAGATCCAATTAAAATGATGCTGGACATGCTCGACCGTGGAGAATCACTGATCGTTTTTCCGGAAGGATCGCGCGGAGAACCGGAGATCTTGCAACGATTCAAACGCGGAGTTGGATTGGTACTGGAAGAGCGTCCGCACATTCCATACATTCCCGTTTACATGAAAGGCATGGGAAAAGTGCTTCCGAAAGGCGACCCGATTCCGGTGCCATTTGACAGTTACATGTACGTCGGAAAACCTGTTTGGACCAATTCACGCACGGCGGAAACGATTGTTGAAGAAGTAGAAAAACACGTCTTGGAATTGATAGCGAATTAAGTCTTCGTCAATTCGAAAAGCGTAATTTCCGGATAGATCCCTACCCTTCCCGGGAATCCCAAATAGCCAAAACCACGGTTCACATATAAATATTGTTCACCTTCACGATACAAGCCAGCCCAGCGTTTGTAGTAATACTTCACCGGACTCCAACGAATTCCGAAGCGCTCGATCCCGAATTGCATCCCGTGGGTGTGTCCGCTCAAGGTCAAGTCAATATTGGTGTCACGAATTTCCAAGTCGAAATGCGTCGGATCGTGGGAAAGCAACAATTTGAAGCTGTTTTCAGGGACAAGTGCCAAGGTGTCGTTTAGTTTTCCACTTTGACGAAATGGTGGTCGCCCCCAATTCTCCACGCCTAGTAACCAAAATCCTTCATGCAATTCGCGGGCATCATTCAAGAGTGGTTCAAATCCCGACAGCCGGTGATAGTGGATCAAATGCTGCAAATTGGCGTCTTTTTCCGGAGCATTTTCCCAGCGCACATAATCGCCGTAATCATGATTCCCGAGGATCGAAAATTTGCCTTTTTTGGCTTGGATCTGCTGAAAGATGCCTTCCCAGCCCTCCATTTCTTCCGCTTTATTATTGACTAAGTCACCGGTAAACACGACATAATCGGCATCTAAGGAATTGATCTTCGCAATGGCTTTTTCAACCTTTTTATAATTGTTAAAGAAACTTCCGATATGCACATCACTGATTTGAACAATGCGCACACCATTCATGGCTTCGGGAAGATGTGGAAATTGTAGCGGAACGTGGTGCACTTTCCAGTTCCATCTTCCGTAGAGGATTCCTACCAAAAAAGCTACAAAAACCGCTGTTGCCAGCATGGAAGCCAGCCATAGAAAGACCACTTGAGATGTCACGAGAAATAACGCGCCCGGAATCAGAAAAAAGAGCGCCGGGATCCCGGAAATGATCATCAGACCAAATACACTGAAAGCCAACTTGTAGTTACTTGAACCGCGATCGCGAAAAAGTACTATCACGGTGATGATGCTTCCTATGAACAATAGGAGCTGGAACAGCCCGATCAACTGCATGAGCTTAGAATCAGCTTCGAGCATGGTGTAGGAAAATACGGTCTGAGCCGCAATGATCAATGAAAAGAATAATAAAAACAACATGGAAGTAGTTTGCTATAGAGTTGAATTGACAAACCCAATTTAAAAATGTTCAATTATACACCGTTTTTGTTCATGCACAGCCTGCTGTTCAAAACATTTCTGATTCGGAGCGTTGAAATTTTCTAATTTGGTGCAAAACTTTTAGCCATGAGTCGAAATTTGTATCTGGTACCACACGATCTAACGGAAGTTGGTAATACTGCATTGGATTATGCCTTGTTTTTGGGTGAACACGTGAATACGGAAGTCATGATCGTTCACTTAGTAGATAACAAAGCGAAAATAGCTGCAGCAGAGAAAAAGATCGATGAGATCATTGATTCGAAGCGTGTTCCGGAAAAAGTTGAAATTTCGCGCTTGGTCGCTGTCGGGGATATTTTTACGGATATTTCAAAGATTGCAAATCGCGAACATGCGCAGTTGATCCTGATGGGAACTCACGGAGCAAAAGGCTTTCAGAAACTCACAGGAAGTTATGCGATGAAAGTAATCATCAGTTGTGATGTGCCTTTTATTATCGTTCAAAAAGATACCAAACACTTGGATATCAAAAACATCGTGGTACCGATCGATCTTACGAAGGAGAGTTTACAAATCGTTTCTTCGGCCGGTGATCTGGCGCGCATTTTTGATGCAACGGTGCACGTGATCGGAGAAAAACATGCCGATGAAGGACTGTCACAACAAACCAAAAATCGCGTGTTGTTGATCCGCAATAAATACGACGAGAAAGGTGCGAAATGTGAGGTGAATTTGTTGAAACCAGGCGGAGCTTACGCAAAAAAAGTGATGCAATACGTCAAAGACAACCACATCAATTTGATCGCGATCGCATATCATTCTGAAAGCTTACTCCCACAATTCGATACGTTTGCACAATCATTGATCACTAACGAGTTGAATCTTCCGTGTATGATCATTGCGGCCAAACCATCCGGAAATTTATATTTCTAGCAGATTCAGGAGTCTTTTCGTACCTTTGATCCGTGAATATTGGTCAATGGAATCGTTTGCGCTTGGATCGTTTTACCAGTCCGGGTGCATATTTGGAAGATGAAGAAGGCAATGATGTGTTATTGCCTACAAAATATGTGTCACCTGATTTTGAATTGGATGACTTGTTGGATGTGTTTCTTTACAAAGATTCCGAAGGACGTTTGATCGCTACCACCCTGGAACCAAAGATTCTTATCAATCAGTTTGCCGTTTTGCGTATTGCCGAAGTGAATCAATACGGTGCTTTTGCCGAATGGGGCGTTGAAAAGCATTTGCTTATTCCCTATCGCGAACAACCGAAACACTTGGAAGAAGGTAAGTACTACCTGATCTATATGTATTTGGATGAAGCGACACAGCGATTGGTGGGAACTACCAGAACCGGGTTGTATTTGGAACCTGCTGAAGAGCAAGACATTGATCGCACGCAGAAACACGAGTTGTTGGTGTGCGAACGAACGGAGCTTGGCGTCAAAGTGATCGTAGATAACCGCTACCAAGGCTTGATCTTTCAAAATGATATTACCAAACCCTTGCGCATGGGCGATCGTACCTTCGGATACGTGAAAACAGTTCGTCCGGATGGAAAATTGGACGTAACATTGTTGCCTGAAGGGTATCACAAAGTGGGATCACTTTCCGAACAGTTCTTAGACTTGCTCAAAGAAAACGACGGTTATTTGGATATCACGGATAAGTCCGAACCGGAAACCATTTATCGTTTAACGGGCTGGAGTAAAAAAGTATTCAAACAAGTTGTTGGAAACTTATACAAACAGCGCTTGATCAGTTTGCACGACAACGGGATTACATTAGTAGAATCCGAAAACTGATCACAACGAGAATAATTCCTTGAATTTAATGGCTTGACGACGCGAGATCTCGATTTTTTCGCCGTTACTCAATTCTACTTGCAATCCTCCGTTGAACCAGTTTTCCACGAAAGTGATCGCATTGAGGTTAATGATGTACTTGCGGTTCGCTCTGAAAAAATACGTCGGATCCAACCGCTCTTCCAAACTGTTCAAAGAACGCAAGATCAGGGGTCTGAAACGATCAAAATAGACTTTTACATAATTACCATCGCTTTCGAGCAGACGAACTTGACTCAGTTCAACGAAATAGCACTTCTCTCCGTCTTTGATGAAGATCTTGTCGGTAATTGAAAGCGGTCGATTGCTGCGATCCAGTTTGGGTGTACTGGCTACAGAATGGAAATCGTCGTCCGTATTGTTTAATTTTTGGATCGTTTCATCCAAACGTGCCGGTTCAACCGGTTTGAGTAAGTAATCAAAGGCATTTACTTCAAATGCTTTCAGGGCAAACTCATCATACGCCGTAACAAAAACCACTTTCGGAATTTCATCCAGTTTTTTCAGTAAGTCGAATCCTGTCATGCCGGGCATTTGAACGTCCAAAAAGATCAGATCGGGTTTTTGCTCCTTGATCTTTTGGATTGCTTCCTCCGGATTTTTCGCTTCGTCGATGATTTCGATTTCGAGATAATCTTTCAATAATTTCTTTAACTCTTCACGTGCAAGACGCTCATCATCAATGATAATGGTTCTCATATTAATTCTCTTTAATCGTGATTACTGCGTGAACGACACCGTCTTTTTCAAACAAGTTGAATTCCGCATTTCCTTTATATTGCAATTCCAAACGTCGGATCGTATTTGCGATACCGATGCCGGTATCTTCGTTGGGCTCTAATTTGCCTTCGTTGCTTACCTCCAGTTTAGCACTGTCATTATCAAGGTATGAGCGAATCCAGATCGTGCTGCCTTGAATCCGTTTAGACACACCGTGCTTGATAGCGTTTTCAACCAAGGTTTGTAATATGAACGGCGGTATTTGCTTATTCATAAGCTTAGGGTCGTGCTCTTGGTGGATTGTCACGCGTTCTTCAAAGCGTACTTTTTCCAAGTCGAGATAATCGTTTACAATGGCTAATTCCTCTTCAAGAGTTACCAATTGTTCCTTTCCCAAAATGAGCGATTTGCGCAACAATCCTGATAATTTCGTGACATTCGTTTTGGCTTGATCCGGATCTAGATCGATCAATGCGCGAATTGAATTCAAGGAATTGAATAGGAAATGCGGATTCAATTGGGAACGCAAATTCTTCAATTCGATCTCGTTGTGACTAGCGGTCAATTGAATGTTATTCACTTCCTGCTCTTTCGAACGTTGAAAGAAATGAAAGGTGAAGTAAACACTGTTCCACAATAAAAAGAACAAGCTCGTTGCAAACACATCCAATGCAAAATTGAGGGCCGAGATTGAATTGCGATCCGGGTTTTGGAAATAGCCAAATAAATTAGTTCCGGCAGACATGAATGATGCAAAAACCACGGTAGCCAAAAGTGCTCGCGGAACCAACGGACTTAATTTTAAATTCAACCAGCCAAATGCCAGGAAGGTAGCACGCATGGAATGTGTCAACGTAATTCCCAATAAAAAGAAAACGACTGTTGCCCAAACGATCTGACTGGTCAGGTTGATGTTCTCGCTGATCTGTTTTTCCCCGTATGCTAACGAGGAGAATAACAATAACAAGGAAAGCATGAGCCATCCCCCGATTTGAGCCAACCAATATACTTTCTTCGCTTTGAGCATAGTCAAAAATACATTATTTGCAGAACAAGATTCGAAATGCTGCACAAATGGAAGGATTTTGCGTTTAACGGATACAGGACTCCGTAAATGGTTCAATAATTGTTAAGTTCGCCCCATGCGTTGGCTACTTTTAAGCTTCTGTTGGGTTTCCTTTTCTGTTGCAGGTCAGCAATGGCGTGACTCGCATTGGGGTTTGAAATTTTCGCTCATGCTGAGTATTGGAACACATCAAACCAATGTCGGCGTTTCGGTGAATGCTTTTGGTTCAGTAGCAAATGCACAGTTGAATGCAGGAACGACCTATCGTTTTTTTGCCAAAAATTTAGGAGATCGTTGTCATTTTGGTGAATGGCGACATACCACAGGATTGGTGCTTATGGCGGGAAAGAATACCAATCCAATCAACTTCGATTGGGACGGCGCATTGCATCAATCCCGTAAACCTTATTCGATTGGCTATGCGTATTTGTGGTACGTGGACCGAGTTGGAACAACACAGCGCTCCGGAACTTGGAATATTGGAATTAAGCGCGTTGATGTACAGTTTGAAAATGATGTGTTTGGTGGACAAGCCAAAGATCGCTTCCGAACCGGGAATTTGGTGATTTCTTACCGAGATTCTATCCGAAAATTGAGTGTTGGATTGCAAATGTGGACAGGTGAAACACGTCATTCTACTTGGGATCGAACGCCTGGGGAACGCATGCCAAGCGGTTATCGGGATCTTACTAAATTGCCTTATGGTCATTTGAATCACGGAATTCTTTATGTGGAAGCGAAGCAGTTGATGGGGTTTCATCAGACAGCGGGATTTCGTGCAGGTGTTGACAGTGAACAGATCCGGCACATTTTCCAAAATCGCATTTCGCATGATTTGATCTTGTTGCCGCGTTCTATCGAACGGAATACGCCGCATTATCCACGTCTTGATATTCTGGGAGAAATGGTGTTTCAAAAGCAGCAAGCACGACCGGCCCTTCCCTATTACAAAGTCTTTCTGAATGACGGATTGCTCTACTAGTTCGTCGTTTCTGTTTAAAACATTTTCATTATTTTAATAAAAAGACTCAAACCGCTCGCTCCCATTCTACATCTTTGTTGTAACTTTGCGCCCCGTAGTTACAATTTTTTCGTTCATGTCCAATTCAACAAAATACGTGTTTGTAACCGGGGGAGTAACATCGTCCTTGGGAAAAGGAATTATTTCAGCTTCTTTGGCGAAATTACTCCAGGCACGCGGTTATTCAACCACCATTCAAAAACTCGATCCTTACATCAATATTGACCCGGGAACCTTGAATCCGTATGAGCACGGTGAGTGTTTCGTCACGGACGATGGTGCAGAAACCGATTTAGATTTAGGACATTACGAGCGTTTTTTGAATGTGCCAACTTCTCAGGCAAACAACGTGACGACCGGTCGTATTTATCAAAGTGTGATCGAAAAAGAACGCAAAGGAGCATATCTGGGAAAAACAGTTCAGATCATTCCACACATTACGGATGAGATCAAAGAACGCATTCAAATTTTGGGTAAAACCGGAAAATTTGACATTGTAATTACTGAGATCGGTGGAACCGTTGGTGATATAGAGTCCTTGCCATTCGTTGAGGCGGTGCGCCAGATGATGTGGGAATTTGAGAACGATTGCATTGTGGTGCATTTGACCTTGATCCCTTATTTGGCTGCTGCTGGTGAGTTGAAAACAAAACCGACACAACACTCCGTAAAGCAGTTGTTGGAATTGGGCGTTCAGCCGGATATCCTTTGTTGCAGAACGGAGCATGAGTTGGATTTGACCATCCGCAAGAAGATCGCGAAGTTTTGTAATGTGAGCATGAACGCGGTGATCGAATCGCGCGATGCAGATACCATTTACGACGTTCCCTTGTTGATGCAAGCGGAAGAATTGGATAAAGTCGTTTTGGAAAAACTTGGCTTGCCATCGAAACAAACTCCGGAATTGTCGCGTTGGAAAGAATTCTTGACACGATTGAAGAATCCTACGAAAGAAGTGAATATCGGTTTGGTAGGTAAATACGTGGAGTTGAAAGATTCTTACAAATCGATCTCCGAAGCCTTTATTCATGCCGGAGCTTCGAATGAGTGTCGTGTAAATGTAAAATGGATTCACTCCGAGTCATTGACCAAAGAGAATATTTCTGCGGAACTTTCAGGACTAGATGGTATTTTGGTTGCTCCGGGATTTGGTTCTCGTGGTATCAGTGGAAAGATTGAAGCGGTTCGTTTTGCTCGAGAAAACAAAGTACCTTTCTTTGGGATCTGTTTGGGAATGCAGTGTGCCGTGATCGAATTTGCGCGCCACGTCCTTGGTTTTGAGGATGCGCATACCACTGAGATTGCAGAAGATTGTAAATATCCGGTGATCTCGATGATGGAGGAGCAAAAGAATATCTCCAATATGGGTGGAACCATGCGTTTGGGAGCATACAAATGTCAGTTGAAACCAAATTCGAAAGTTTCTTCAGCATACCATACAGAAACTATTTCCGAGCGCCACCGTCACCGTTATGAATTTAACAACGAATACTTGGCTGAATTTGAAAAAGCGGGTATGATGGCAACCGGTAAGAATCCGGAAACAGGATTAGTAGAAGTGGTTGAGATTCCGAGTCATCCATGGTTCGTTGGAGCACAATTCCACCCGGAATATAAGAGTACAGTAGATAACCCACACCCGCTGTTTGTGGCATTTATCAAAGCAGCAATAGAAAATAAAAAGTAAACACACGGAATGGATAAGAATACCGTCATTGGATTGTCGTTGATCGGCGTTTTGTTGGTTGCATTCACTTATTTGAGTCAACCTTCTGAAGCCGAGATCAAGGCACAACAAAAGAAAGAGCAGAACGAAAAGAAGAAAAAAGCGTCTGCTGAAAAAGAGAAAGAAACGGCAAAGCCTGAAAAGGTGAAGCAGGCAGTTACGGATACGTCTACAGCATCTTCAGTTTCTTCCACAATGCGCGTAACTGCTCCATTGAAAGAGGAGTTTGTGACTTTGGAATCTGATAAATTGATCGTTGAGGTATCCACAAAAGGAGCCGTGTTGTCTTCCGTGCGCTTGAAAGAATTCGAGTCGTACACCAACTATGTGAAATACGATGGGAAGATCACGCCAGTATACTTGTTTCGTCGCGATGACAATGTGAATGAATTGGTGTTCAATGTCAACGGCAAAAAGTACACAACTGGCAATAAGGCATTCGAAATCGTTGAGAAAACAGCCGATAAATTGGTTTTAAAGCATTCTGTTGAAAAGGGATCTGTGGAGTTTACCTATAACTTAAAGGATGGATACAATCTGGATTATTCCGTAGCTGTGAAAGATCTGGATGGTGTTGTTCAACCAAATTCCGTGATGTTCAATTGGAAAACAAACATGCAACACACCGAACGATTGTTGACAGAACAGCGTCGCGTTTCAACCGTTTGTTTTCAAACAGCAGATGGTCAGTTGGATTATTTGAATGAAATGTCTGATGACAACATGGCTTTGGAATTAGATGCGAATTGGTTAGCTTTTAAACAAAGTTACTTCTCCTCTATTTTACATCCGGAGGATGGATTCAAAGCGAAAGGATCCAAGGTGTCCATCAAGAATTTTAAGGCTGGCGATGAGGAATATTTTTCACACATCAAAACCTACAAAGCGACCATGAATTTGGGCTTGAATTCAACAAAAGATGGCTTGGTGAAATTCAACTGGTTCTTCGGACCGAATGATTACGACGTATTGGCTTCTTACGATGCCGGATATGATGATCTGTTGAACTGGGGTTGGGGAATTTTCCGTTGGATCAACTTGTATGCAGTTCAACCGTTGTTCGATTGGTTGATCGATAGTGGGATCTCTGCCGGTTTAACGATTTTGTTATTGACTTTGATCTTAAAGATCATTTTGATGCCTATCCAATGGAAGATGTTTGTTTCTTCAGCAAAGATGCGCATTCTTAAACCTGAGATCGACGCGATCAATGCGAAATACCCGAATAAGGAGGATGCCATGAAAAAACAAATGGATATGATGACCTTGTATCGGGAGTCTGGTGCTTCGCCATTGTCCGGTTGTGTTCCGATGTTATTCCAAATGCCTATTTTATTGGCGGTATTCCGTTTCTTCCCGGCGTCATTTGATTTGCGTCAGCGCAGTTTCTTGTGGGCAGAAGATCTGTCATCATACGATTCCATTTTCGATTTCGGATTCTACATTCCTGTTTACGGGGATCACATTTCCTTGTTCACCTTATTGATGTCAGCAACGACCTTAGTGTATACCTATTTGAATTCATCAAACGTTGCGCAACAACAACAACCGGGAATGCCAAATATGAAAGTGATCATGTACATCTTCCCGATCATGATGATCTTCTTCTTCAATAATTATTCAGCCGGTTTGAGTTATTATTACTTCATCTCCACATTGATGACGATCTTATTGATGTTTGCGATCAAGCGATTCTTTGTTGACGAAGCGAAGCTGAAAGAGAAAATGGCTGCGATGCGCGTGAAATCTTCAGACAAAGCAAAGAATCCAAAGAAAAAATCCGGGTTCATGCAGCGTTTGGAAGAAATGCAACGCCAGCAACAGGAGCAGAT
>CAYRVL010000059.1:0-17171 GCA_964427665.1 uncultured Fluviicola sp.
CGCACAGCCTTTTATCAGTGGTATCCGAATGGGCAATTGAAACAGAAGATCTTTTTGCGCCCTCAAAACGACACGCTTGCTGCCTTGTTCTATGAAGATGGTTGGCCACAATCGATTAGCTTGAACCGATCCAAAGATCACTGGTCGGAGCACCGTTCTTATTATGCAAACCATCAACTGCAATCTGAAAGTAAAAGTGAGCTCATAGCAGGAATTCAGAACCAAGAGGTCAAGCAATATTCACAGCAGGGAGTCATGATCAGCAAAATTTTGATTTCCGGTCACGAACGAGGTAATTTTGCCTTTTGGCCAAATGGCAAATTAAAATCCGAAAAACATTTTTTAAACGATTCTTTAAGCGGCTGGTGGATCGAACAAGACAGTTTGGGCATCGTCTTTAAAAAATGTCATTACAAACAAGGTCTGCGCGATTCAAGCTGTTTGGTGATGAAGCCCCAAGTACTCCAACCTTTGGAACCTACGCTTCGAAAAGCGGTTTTCCCCATGACGATCACAGCCCTTTCAAAAAACCTTTCTCCAAAGCCTGTAGCTATATACAAAAAAGACGTTGAAAAACGAGCCGATCTTCTGAAGCGAACGTTGGAATACCTAATGACGGAACAGCCTAATTTCCGTATGCAAGAAGTGAAGGATTCCATAGATGAGTTTCGCTATCAACTCAATTTGAATGAAGTACAGTATAAGCAATTTCAAAGTCGCATCGATAGTTTATTCCGAGAAATGGGGCTTAAAAAGCGACGTTTTATTACTGGTAACGGTTTTGTACATGGAGTATATGGCTGTTCCAATGTATACAGCCTTGCCTGGATTGACTCTGTTTTTCAGTCCGTGTTACCCAATTTTAGTGGATATTTACAGTTAGAACGATCGAATTACGTAACTTATGACATGGATTACAAATGGGGATATCAACGTCAAAACAGTGTGCTGTTTGAATACAAGCCAACCAAAAATATCTGGATCGTAACGGTAAATGGGACTCCAGTTGTTCATTATCCAGACGGAACCATGGAAACATTCAATGGGTTTGAAATCCCTGCTATTCCCGAGAATCAACGGTACAATCCGATGAAGTGGGAATAAAGAGACGGATGTAAAAAAAGCATAAAGCTCATTCTATCCCGCATAAAATGGCTATTTTAACTGCATGAACGCATATTCCGTTATCATTCTAGCTGCATCCGTGATCATCATTAGTTCGTTTTTCAACTGGATTGGTAAGCGAACAAATATTCCCAGTGTATTATTGCTGATCTTACTTGGTATCGGTGCACAATTCTTGGCAAAGGAATTCGATATTACACGGGAAGAACTCGGTTTGGGCTTTTTATTGGAAATTCTCGGAAACGTCGGGTTGGTTTTCATTGTGTTGGAAGCAGCGCTCGACTTAAAACTGAAACGCGAAAACACGGGTATGATGATCCGGGCATTTTTGGCAGCAACGATCGGATTGGGACTCAATATTTTCGCCATTGGCTGGTTGTTTCACTCCATTTATATCGGCTCTGATTGGTATACTTCATTCGTTTTCGCTGTTCCATTAAGTATCTTATCCAGTGCAATCATCATTCCAAGCGTTGGTGGTCTGATCAAACAGAAGAAGGAATTCATGATCTACGAAAGTACCTTTTCTGATATCCTGGGAATCATGGTCTTTTATTTCATGCTCGGTGCTGAAGGATCTGTTAGCAACTCGTCCGTCGCTCTGGATATCGGGATCAATATTGGTGCAACAATCTTACTTTCGGTTGTTTCCTCTGTGCTATTGGTCTTTTTGATCCAACGCATGAAACTCGAAGTGAAACTTTTCTTAGTGATCGCTATTCTATTGCTCTTATTCGCTGTTGGCAAAACCTACCACCTGTCGTCGTTGTTGTTGATCCTCGTATTTGGGCTGTTACTCAACAACACCGGTGTGTTTTTTAAAGGAAAAATTGCCCGTTTCTACAAACCTGAGATCGTATCGGAGGTGTTGCACGACTTGCACAAGCTTACACTTGAGAGTGCTTTTGTGATACGGACGTTTTTCTTCGTGATCTTCGGATTCAGCTTGCAACTAGCCAGTTTATATTCTTGGCAAACCGCCATAATCGGTGGATTGATCGTGCTGATCCTGTACGCTTCTCGTTTGTTGACATTGGGAACCATTTCCAGAAAAAACCTGTTCCCGGAATTGTGGATCGCGCCACGTGGATTGATCACGATCTTGCTGTTCTTCGCATTGGAACAACACCCGGGCTTTGTGATCAAAGGATTCGATATAGGCGTACTACTCTACCCGATCTTTATTTCCAGTGTGGTAATGACCATTGGATTATTGATGAGCAAAGGACGTAGTTTTGGACAGGCGCTTAAGGAACAAATTCCGCATTTGGAACCCAGTGAAGACACAGAAAAATAAGTTACTTCGCTTGTTTGGTCAGTTTCAAGGTGTAATTCTGGGAACCCTGGAATGTTTCTCCATCATCCTCGAGCAAACGGATCTTATTTCCATTCCAAGTAAACAATTGGATTCTCACAGAATCTCCTAAATGACCTTGCGAAAGCAGCAATTGCTTCTCTGAAGACTGCGCTGTGCGGGTCAACTTCCATTCGCCGGTAGAAATGATCGTTGCATCCCCATCTTCCGATGCATCTTTATACACTTCGGTCAAGCGGTAAATTCCTAAAGAATCCCCTTTCAACACCAAACGCTGTTGGATCCCGGAACAATCTGCACACGGTATCTTGCCTTCAAAAATGCGATAACCTTTGTAGGATTTCTGTTGGATGAATTTCGTTTCAGCTTGTTGCGTCATAGTAGGACGCGGATCATTCGGACTGTGTTCAATACAACCAACTGCGCCCAACAAAACAACCAAACCAAGTACCGCTTTCATCTATGCAAAGTTAACCAATTAGCTCCAACGAACGATCAATTTTCCGGTTGATTTCCCGGATTCCAACAAGTCATGTGCTGCTACAAACGCATCTTCGTGGAATTCGTTACCAATTTGCGGATCGATCTCGCCGTTTTTGGCCATGGCCACGACTTCCTGCAAACATTGTGTGAGCACCTGCTGCTTGTTATCGGCCACCTTGAGCATATTCACACCGATCATACTTTTAGAACGCATCATCAAACCGATCGGAATAACGAAGCCCATTTTCCAAACAAAACGCAGCGTGGTGAAGATCCCAAACGTTCCTTTTCCAAGTTCCGAACCCCCGAATAACACCAATCTTCCTCCTGTTCCCAATAAGGCCCAATCTTTTTTAAAGGTACTTCCTGCCACCGGATTGAAACTGGCGTCCAAGCGTTCATCCTTCAAAATGCGCTGCACTTGGGTTTCGTAAGGTTCTTTCGTATAATTGACCGCCGCGTCTGCACCGAGTTTCACACAAAGCGCTGCCTTCGAATCCGAGCTTACTTTTGCGATCACAAAAGCTCCCCGATTCTTAGCCATTTGGATCAACAAATTACCCACGCCTCCAGCAGCAGCATGCACTAAAACGCGTTCACCGGCATGAATATTCGCGCTGCGGTGCAACATGTAGTGTGCCGTGACACCTTGCGTAGCAAGCGCCAAAGCTTTGGCATCTTCCATTTCATCGATCTCCGCACAGGCGTAAGCCGGTGTAACCACGTGTTTCGCATAACCACCGAAACGGCAAAATGCCACCACGCGTTTTCCGAGCAAAGCAGGATCCACATCTGATCCAATCATTTCCACGATCCCCACTACTTCATAACCGATCACACAAGGCATCGGAGGTGCTTCACGATACAATCCGCGACGTGCCATCACATCGGCATAATTCAGTCCAAAAGCAGCAACGGCGATACGCACCTCCTGTGCTCCCGGATCCTTGATCGAAATCGTTTGTTTTTGAAACGCCTGCACAGCGTCTCCTTTTTTTACGAGTACAAAAGCTTCTGTTTGCATAGTTTCGATCACTAGCCTTTTACAATTAATACGATCTCCCCTTTCAAAGGCTGGTTCTTGATACGTTCCAAGACCTCTGCGGCCGTTCCGCGAATGAATTCCTCGAACATTTTAGAAATTTCTCGAGCAATACACACCTCCCGGTCTGGTCCCAACAACTCTACACATTCTTCGATCGCTTTTTGAATGCGGTGTGGCGATTCGTAAAAAACCACTGTTCGATCTTCATCCTTGATCGACAACCATTTCGTTTGACGCCCTTTCTTATGGGGCAAAAAACCTTCAAAAACAAAGCGGTCGCACGGAAAACCACTACCAACCAAAGCAGGAACGAAGGCCGTTGGTCCGGGCAAACAGGTTACCACCAATTGGGCTTCTACACACGCTCGAACTAGTAAGAAACCGGGATCTGAAATTCCGGGTGTGCCGGCATCCGACACCAAAACGGTGATCTCATTTTCACGCACCGTTTGCACACAGCGTTCCAATTGCTTGTGTTCGTTGTGCGCATGAAAAGCAACCAATTGCTTTCCGGAAATATCGAGATGCGTCAACAATTTCTTCGTCGTGCGCGTGTCTTCGGCATAAACAACCGCAGCTTCCTGCAACATGCGCATTGCGCGCAAGGTAATATCTTCGAGATTTCCAACCGGAGTTGGAACGATCACCAATTGACCCATGAATTCGATTTAACGGGTTAAAACTACGTAATCCTGCAGGACCGTTCGTAGGAATTCCATCTTTTTTTGAGGGGTTTCCTCAAGTCCGATGAGTCGTGCGGTTTCATGAGCTAACTCAATCGCGAACTGGCGCGTTGCCTCATTCGGGTAACGTTGAACGCGTAAGATGGTGTTTTTGATCAGGAGCATGTCCTCATCCGAAAAACGGATCACGTCCGGATACGTGGCCACGTGGTTGTCTGTATTTTTAATATTCAAGACATCGGTTAGCGTATAGGTCTGTGCATCGCGAACACGGATCACAACCGTATCTGCCATGATATCTCCCAAGCGCTGGCGTTTTTCGGTGGTTCCGGAAAGCAACAAAGCTAAAAAGCCAAAACCTCCCACCCACAAGTCTACTACCCGAAAGATCCAACGTGTAAAGTATTCGCGCAGACCCGCCGTTTCCCCGTTTGCCTTGACCACCCGAATTCCCATGATCAATTTTCCCAAGGAACGACCATTGGTCAAAAATTCAATGACCGGAGAATACAACAACCACGGGATACTGATCAGAAAAGCACTCAACGCAGACGCACCATCCATTCCCATGCGCAACTTAAAGACGCTCACATTTACCAGCATGGACATGATCAGCCAGTACACGAAAAGTGTGAGTATATCCAGAAAAGAGGCCAGTGCTCTAACTGCCGGAGACGCCAATTCGTATTCGATCTTGACAAATTGTGCTGTGGTAAATGCAACTGTTTTCATACCAAGTGATGCCGTTCGATGAAGATACGGATTTCTATTTCAATTGCAACTGGATAGGCAAGTGATCGGAATATCCACCGTAATAATTGTTGCCTCCATAGGTCGTAGATGGCTTTTTTGAACCATCTTTTTGTGTAAACAACAATTTTTCTTCATACACGATCGTCGCGTCTTTCTTCGCCAGTTTGATTCCCTTACAACCTTTGTACAGCGTTCGGGACACTACGAATTGATCCAAAACGCCCCATTTTCCTTGGTAAGAATGCGTGCCTTTTCCAGCCAATTGATCATCGTACATCAAATTGTACAATTGCGCCTTTTTCGTGGTCAGCGGCTTGGCACCCAACGTTTGTTCCATCGACACGTCGTTCGGATGATCGTTGAAATCTCCCATCAAAATGATATTTGCCTTTGGATTCTCTTTCAAAATAGCGTCGATCTTTTCACGTGCAACTTGTGCGGCACGTATGCGTTTAATGGCTGATTCTTTTTCTCCTCCACGTCGAGATGGCCAGTGATTTACAAAAACATGTACCAATTTTTTACCGTACAGTTCACCTTTTACGTACAACACATCGCGTGTCTTGAAATCCGGAAGGGAGTCGATGGTCACAGCTAAATTCGCAATTACCAGAGGTTTAAAGCGATCTTCATCATAGAGCAAGGCGCAATCGATCCCACGGGCATCGGGTGAATCTTTGTGCGCCAATCGATAAGTCGTTTGTGCCAATCGGCCTGTTTTTGTCAAATCCGTCAAGACACCGCTATTTTCGATCTCCACCAAACCGATCATCAGTGGATTTTCGGGCAAATTCATGGTTACCGCCTCCACGATGCGCTCCAATTTCACGGAATAGCGCTGTGAATTCCATTGAAGTTTTCCGTTTGGCAAGAAATCCTCGTCCAGCACATTTGGTTGGTCGATGGTATCGAATAAGTTTTCGACATTGTAAAACACGATGGAACGTCCGGAATAGGGTTGCAAGGTGATCTTTTTCTCTGGTCTGTCAGCTGTTTGCCAATTGCATGAAATTCCGACAAAGCCGAGCGTTATGAATGTAAAGACAAGTAGTTTCATGTTAATATGTTTCGTTAAATTGATTCAGTTCTAGCAAACAAGCGGCCAAAAGATCGATACTTCCCTGAATATCATCACGGTGAGCCATCTCGATCACTTGATGTAAATGACGCGTAGGAATGGAAACCGCTCCTGCGATCGCCCCACCTGGAGACATGCGCTGAATTCCCGCAGTGTCTGTTCCGCCTGCCGTGAGAATTTCCGGCTGCCATTTGATGTTGTTTCGCGTGGCAACTTCTTTCATGTAGCGCACCATGCGTACATCGCAGATCGTAGAGGCATCCATGATCTTGATCGCAGTTCCTTCACCAAGTTTCGTGATCATTTCATGCGCTGCAGCACCCGGCAGATCGAAAGCGATGGTTGTATCCAATCCGAAACCAAAATGTGGATTGATCGCCATGGCAGCGGCATTTGCACCACGGATCCCCACTTCTTCCTGCACGGTAAATACCATGTACACATCATTCGGCAATTCCTTGCCTTTCAGCAAGCGCAACACTTCAATCGCGATGAAAACAGCCAAACGATTGTCCAGAGACTTGCAATTGAAACAATCTCCCATTTCGATGAACGAACGTTCGCGTGTTACCGGATCACCTATCGCCACCAATTCTTTCACTTTTTCAGCAGGAAGACCGGTATCAATGAAATAATCCGACAATTTGGCAACTTTATTGCGTTCGTCTTGCGACATGACGTGAATGGGTTTAGACGCCATGACCCCGATGATGTCTTCTTTTCCGTGAACGATCACGCGCTGGGCTGTCAAGGTCTTCGGATCAAAACCACCCAAGGTTGTAAAACGAATAAATCCTTTGTCGTCGATATGCGTCACCATAAAACCGATCTCGTCCATGTGCGCGCCAATCATCGCCGCTTTATTCGAAGCTCCCCGACGGATCGCATAGACATTTCCCATGTTATCGATCGTTACCTCATCGCATAGTCCTTCCAACTCGCGCAAGACCACTTTTCTGATCGGTTCTTCAAATCCGGGAGCACCGGGAACCGTACACAATTCTGCCAATAATTCTTTTCGCATAGTTCAAAAATAACACTTTTCAGCCGTTTGTAGATGGCGACTATATCAAGTCTGTTTCAAGAAATTAAAAACGGAACCACCACTTTTTGAAACCTCCGTGATGCCATCTATTCGTTAAAAATCCGTTGAAATAGTTAACTTTGAACTTCTAAACCTGAAAATACTGCACATTATGAAAAGATCACTACTTGTTTTATCGGTAGGGTTATTGCCTGTTATCGGCTGGAACCAAGCACAAATTGGCAACGGGGACATGGAATCTTGGGGAGCTATTGCCGGTGGCGAAGAACCTAGCAACTGGAATAGTTTTTTAACTGCCGGTGGCCTATTAAGTTCCGCAGCGGGAGATCAGTGCGAATCTTCAACAGACGTAAGACCCGGTTCAAGCGGAACGAAATCTGCCAGAATATTTTCGAATTCAGTACTTACTGTTATTGCCAACGGAAATTTAACGCTCGGAAAGATCAACATGGGGAGTCCTACACCCACTTCATCAAGCAATTACAATTATTCTCAAACCTCGGACGCGAATTTTTCTGAAGCGTTCACCGATCAACCGGATTCTTTGGTTTTTTGGGCGAAATTCGTTCCTGCAAACGCTGCCGGAAGCGATTCAGCGCGTGTGAGTGCCATTTTACACGATGCCTTTGATTTGCGCGATCCGATCGATGCAAACTCAGCTTCGCACGTAGTTGCAACAGCAATCCGCAACTTCAAAACAGCCAATGGATGGATGCGTCTGTCAGTTCCTTTCACTTATTCTGGTCCTGCAGCAAATCCGCAATTCATTTTGATCACGTTCACTACCAATAAATTGCAAGGTGGTGGCAGCGACAATGATCAACTGTGGATCGACGATGTGGAATTGGTGTATAACGGCACAAGTGCTTCTGTAGCAGAGGAAACGTTCAGCTTGCCGATCAAAACACAAAACGGAGAGATTTCGATCGTGAATACCGCAAATGTCGCTGGTCAATACACGGTTTACTCATTGGACGGGAAACTATTGTTCCAAGGAAGCATCGACGAGAAAGCGGAAGTTTCTCAAGCGCAAATCGTGATTGTACAAGTAACTACGAGTGCTGGTAACTTCACCCGTAAACTAGCTGTTCGATTCTAATTTTGAACCCGCTTCGCTTACTTCTATTCAGTTGTTTGTTCCCTTTTTGGGGATTTTCGCAAACAGAAACACCGGTGCGCATTCATGTGACAGATGAAGATCGCGAGCCGGCCGTTGGCGCTTTTGTGTACGTTTTGCCCCTTAAAACACCGTTTATCGCTGATTCAACGGGATTGGTACAGTTTACCTTAACGGAAAGATCAACACTTGTTTTTCGTTTCGCCGATTACCCTGCGGATACACTGACGATCGATCCTATCGGAAAATCTGCCATGGATTTCCAGTTTCAATTTTCTTACGGTGAAAAACGCATTGAAGAAATTGTCATACAAGTTGGAAAATTTGACCAAAAGCTTGAAGAACAAACTGTTTCGCTGGAAGTGATCAAAGCCTCTTCGATCGAAAACCGGAACACACGCAGCATTGAGACAGCGTTGGATCAAACGCCTGGACTCAATATTCTGGATGGCGAGCCCCAAATACGCGGCGGTAGTGGATTCACCTTCGGAGTGGGCTCGAAAGTAGCCGTATTGGTGGACGACATGCCTATGCTTTCGGGTGATGCCGGCAGACCTGAATGGGGATTTATACCGATTGAAAACATCCATCAAGTAGAGGTCATCAAAGGCGCTGCGTCTGTGTTGTCGGGTGCATCTGCGCTCTCCGGTTCCATTAATATTCGCACAGCCTACCCTACCGCAATCCCACAGACGAAAGTGATCGTGTATTCCGGGATGTACAGTGATCCGTTGAAGCAATTCGATAATTGGTATGAAAAATTGCCGTTGATCTCGGGCGCAAACTTGTTGCATTCAGTCAAAAAAGGTTCGTGGGATCTGGTGTTTGGTGGAAATGTCAATTACGATCGCGGCTACATCGGGCCGCCAAAAACAGACAGTTTAGTAGTTCCCGACACAGTCTCCAATTTCGTTCCGCGCGACATGTATTCCATGCGAGCTCGTCTGAATTTCAACATTGCTTACCGCTTCAAGCATTTGAAGGGGCTGCAAGTGGGAGTAAATGGAAACGGCATGTTGGCACACACAAATATGGTTTTCGCTTGGTTGAACGATTCAAGCGGCTTGTACCGCGCCTACCCGGGTGCCGTTTTCCTGCAAGATCAAACCATCGGAAATTTAGATCCATTTGCTATTTACACAGGGAAAAAAGTGAAACATGCCTTGCGCACGCGACTCATGCGTACCATCAACGATATGTCGGCCAATCAAAGCAATCAAAGTACCGTACTTTATGGCGATTACCAGATCAAAACAGCATTTTTGGATTCACTACCGATTGAAGTGATCGGAGGAGTTACAGCACAATACACCCACTCCTATGCAAACATTTATGTGGGAAGTGGGAGTCCGTACAACGACATCTTGAATCTTTCCGGCTACGTACAATTGGAAAAAAAATTAACCAAACGCTGGTTGTTTTCGGCTGGTGGACGATTGGAGCATTTTGAATTGAACAGCTCCACCACTGCATCACAACCGATCATGCGTTTTGGAACGAACTACCAATTGGGAAAAGCTACCTTTTTGCGTGCTTCTTACGGACAAGGATACCGCTTTCCGACGATCACAGAGCGCTTCATCAAAACCGGAGTGGGCAATTTCGGGGTGTTTCCAAATCCGGATCTTAAACCGGAATACAGCTGGAATGCCGAAATTGGTGTGAAGCAAGGTTTTAAGATGGGACAATGGATGGGGTTTTTGGATCTGGCTTTATTTTATCAGCGATACGAGAACACCATTGAGTACATGTTCGGCATTTGGGATGTTACCAATCCCCAATCGTTTGCAGGGTTTAAATTCCTGAATACAGGGAACTCAGAAGTGAAAGGTATTGATGCTTCAATTGCCGGAAAAGGAAAAATTGGCAAAAAGGACGAATGGGAATTCATGCTGGGTTATAACTATTTGTTACCACAAACGCTGAATCCGGATTATGTGTATGCCGTGGATGATTTCAACCGTCAATTCAGTTACAATTCCACCTCGTTGGATTCCGCTTCGCGGGTCTTGAAGTATCGTTTTTTACACAATATCAAGGCCGACGTCAATTTCAGATATAACAAGAGATTGGAGATCGGGATGACCGCCAAATATTTCAGTAAGATCATCAATATGGACCGCATCATTCAAGAATTTGAGGAATTTACCGTTCAAGCACCCTACATTCAGGATATCCGCTACATGGATTTCTTTGCGGCGAACCGGAAGGGGAATTTGGTGATCGATGCGCGCATGTCGTATACGATTAGTCCGAAACACAAGATCGCGCTGATAAGCTCCAATATTTTCAACCGATCCTATTCGCTACGTCCACTTAAGATCGAATCGCCACGAACGATCATGTTGCAGTACACCCTCCGTTTGGGAGAAGGATAAGTGCGCAAACGAATAGCCCAGACCAGAAAACGACATTCAGCAAGATCCGTAAAAGTGATCCGAACCGTGTTAATTCCACGCGAAGTAAGTAATTTTGTAAAAAACTGAAGAGTATGTTGCGCGTGATCTTGGTGGGGTTGATCTTTGTGATCGGTGTGTTTGTAGCTTATTTCATGACCAAACCACGTGCGGAAAAACCGTTGAAGATCTACAATCCGGTGGATATCCAGCCGGAAATGGTCGATCGGGATCTGGTGCGTCAAGGATTTGGACATACCATTGGTCCGTTTTCATTCAAAAACCAACTGGGACAAACATACGGGTCGGAACAATTGAAAGGAAAGGTTTACGTTGCCGAATATTTTTTCACTACTTGTGGCACGATCTGTCCGAAGATGAATGCGCAAATGCAACGCGTTCAAGCAGCCATGAAAAGCTATCCGGATTTTCGCATCGTAAGCTTTACCGTAGATCCCGAAACAGATACAGTGGAACAAATGGCGCGTTACGCCAAAGATCACGGTGCAGACAATGCTCGTTGGCACTTTCTGACTGGAGACAAGAACGATCTTTACAAGTTAGCTCGTCGCAGCTTTTTCGTGCTCAAACCCGCTGAGGCAGCCAACCAAGGTGATGTCGGTTCCGACTTCATACACACCAATTATTTCGTGTTGGTAGATCAAGAACGACGCATTCGCGGGTATTACGACGGAACAGATGCTCATGAAGTTGACCAGTTGATCCACGATGCGCAGCGTCTGTTAAACGGAGAATAAGCCAGCGCTTCGGTTCCTGCATACAAAATTGCATTCTACCCTGTGATTATTCTCGCTATATTGCGCCACACAAAACTGGACTTATGCAAACAACCAAATCTTCCGTAGGGGCATTTGCCACCTTGGTAAGCGTGTTCTTTTTTTGGGGATTCGTGGCAGCCTCCAACGACATTTTGATCCCTGTTTTCCGGGAGCAGTTGCATTTGGAGCAATGGCAAACTCAGATGATCAATTTTGCCTTTTACGTGGCTTACACAGTGGGATCGCTGATCTATTTCTTCTTGTCCCTTGCCTTGAAACGCGACGTTTTGAGCAAGTTGGGTTACAAGAACGGGATCGCATTAGGCTTGGTGATTTCCGCTTTAGGAACGCTTTTATTTATTCCCGCTGCGAACAGTGAATCGTTTGGGATCATGATCTCAGGCTTATTCATCGTTGGTTTGGGTTTTTCCTTGCAGCAAACAGCTGCGAATCCGCTAGCCATACATTTGGGAGATCCCGCAAAAGGTTCACAGCGTTTGAGTTTAGCCGGTGGAATTAACAACATAGGAACAACCATCGGTCCGGTTTTGATCTCGCTGGCCATTTTTGGTTCTGCGAAAGGCGATAGCAGCAGCATTGGCATCGAGAGTATTAAAATTCCGTATCTGATCCTGGGAGGAGCTTTTTTATTGGTTGCAGTACTATTCAAGATCTCGTCAATTCCAAACCATTTGCAAAGCGAAACGGTGGAAGAAATAACGGAAGAAAAGAGTGGATCGGCCTTAAGATACCCGCAATTGTGGATGGGAATGATCGCCATTTTCATGTACGTTGGCGTTGAAGTTGCCACTGCCGGAAATCTGGGTGAATATTTGAAGCAGACCATGGGGATGAAAAATGAGGAGGTAGCGCCCTTTGTGAGTTTATTTTGGGCCAGTTTGATGATCGGTCGCTGGACATCGGCAGCGGGTGCGTTTCAAACCAGCGCAGGCACACAGCGCATACTCGGCATTGCACTTCCCTATTTAGCCTTCGGTTTATTCTTGTTGATCAACGTATTGGTAAAGAACGATGTCACTCCTTTTTACTATTATCCATTCGTGATCTTGGTGTTGATCGTTGCAGACCTGTTGTCGAAGGGAAATCCGGCGCGCCAACTGTTGTTGTTCTCGATCCTGGGAATCATTTCGTTAATCATTGGAATGACGACCACGGGAATTGTAGCGGTTTATGCCTTCATCAGCGTGGGATTATTCTGCAGTACCTTGTGGCCATGCATTTATACCTTAGCGATAGCCGGTTTGGGCAAACACACCAATCAGGGTTCCGGTTTCTTGGTGATGATGATCATGGGCGGTGGAATCCTTTCGTTGGTGCAAGGTGCCTTGGCCTCTGAAGATTTTCTGGGAATTCGGATGAGCTACATGGTGGGTGTGATCTGTTTCGCTTATTTGGCATTTTATGCCGTTCGTGCAGCAGTCGTTTTGCGTCGTCAAGGAGTGGAAGGCTATTAAGATTGAAAAAAAAACTGCTTGCAGCGTGAACGGAAAGCATTTATAGGTTGTTTAAATCATGTGAACAAGTGATTTCCAATGTATTTAAGTGTAATCTAAATTCAATCTAAATAAGAACCCTTTTTCAAATTGGTTTGTTATAGCGATTAAATTTGCGGTGTTTGATAAAATATAACTTAGTATGAGTAAATCAGCGATCTTAAAATCGTCCATTGCCAAAAAATATTGGATGGCATTGACGGGACTTTTCCTTTGCTTGTTCCTGGTAGGTCACCTATTAGGAAACTTGCAGCTTTTAGCTTCAGCGGGCGAAGGAGCGAAACGCGCATTCAACGAGTATGCGCACTTCATGGGGCACAACATCTTCATCAAGGTGATGTCTTATCTGACGTACATTTCCATCATTTTCCACGCAGTTGACGGGATCATGTTGGCAGTTCAGAACAAAAAGGCTCGTCCACAAAACTATGCGTACAACAACCCGGGAGCAAATTCAAGTGCAGCTTCTCGCTACATGGCGGTTTTGGGAACTTTGATCTTGGTGTTCATCGTTACACACATGGCAAACTTTTGGTACCGCATGAAGGTAGCGCAAGATTTACCGTTGCATACCAAAGAGATCACTGTTCCGGGAAATCCAATGATGGGTATGGCTGAGCAGAAAATGAATTTGTACTTGACAACTTCAGGAGATTACATGCCGGCCGATCAAGTGGATGTGAAAAATGTCACTGAATTCTACGCGAAGGGTATCGACTTGAAAATGGGTGAAGGTTACAAAGATTTGTACACACTTACTGTAGAATTTTTCAGTAAAAATTCGGATACCGGTTTGATCGCAACTATTCTTTACGTGTTGGCAATGGCTGTTTTAGCCTTCCACTTGTGGCATGGTTTCGCATCTGCGTTCCAATCTTTGGGATTGCGTAATAAGCGCTATGCACCAACGATCGAGTTGGTAGGTCGCACATTTGCTGTGCTCGTTCCTGCAGCGTTTGCAATCATTCCGATCATTCTCTACACACGATAATTAAAAACATTTCGAGATATGTCTGTATTAGATTCTAAAATACCAGCTGGTTCGATCGCAGAGAAGTGGACCAATCATAAAAATCATCTGAAACTGGTTGCACCAAACAACCGTCCGAAGATCGACATCATTGTTGTAGGAACCGGTTTGGCAGGTGCATCCGCAGCGGCTTCCTTTGGTGAAATGGGATACAATGTAAAAGCATTTGCATTCCAGGATTCTCCACGTCGTGCGCACTCGATCGCAGCACAAGGAGGTATCAACGCAGCAAAGAACTACCAAAACGACGGTGACTCTATTTACCGTTTGTTTTACGATACGATCAAAGGTGGTGACTACCGTGCACGAGAAGCAAACGTACACCGTTTGGCGGAAGTTTCCGGGAACATCATCGACCAATGTGTCGCACAAGGAGTTCCCTTCGCACGTGAGTACGGAGGTTTACTTGACAACCGTTCATTCGGTGGTACACAGGTACAACGTACATTCTACGCGGCTGGTCAAACAGGACAGCAATTGTTGTTAGGTGCTTATTCCGCGTTATCCCGCCAAATTGGTTTGGGACGTGTTCAAATGTACAACCGCCACGAAATGTTGGATTTGGTTGTAGTAGATGGAAAAGCACGTGGAATCATTGCGCGCAACTTGGTAACAGGAGAATTGGAGCGTCACTCAGCGCACGCCGTGATCTTGTGTACAGGTGGTTACGGCAACGTATACTTCTTGTCAACGAACGCCATGGGATCTAACGTTACTGCGGCATGGAAAGCTCACAAACGCGGAGCGTACTTTGCAAACCCGTGTTTTGTGCAGATCCACCCGACATGTATTCCGGTACATGGAACAAACCAGTCGAAATTGACGTTGATGTCAGAATCTTTGCGTAACTCCGGTCGTATCTGGGTTCCAAAGAAAAAAGAGGATGCTGAAGCTATCCGTGCAGGTAAATTAAAGCCTACACAGATTGCAGAAGAAGATAGAGATTATTACTTGGAGCGTCGCTACCCAGCGTTTGGTAACTTGGTTCCTCGCGACGTTGCGTCTCGCGCAGCGAAAGAGCGTTGTGATGCAGGTTTCGGAATTGAGGCTAACGACACGAATGAAGGTGTATACCTAGACTTCTCAACGGAGATCAAAAACAAAGGTCGTCAGGCAGCATTTGCTTCAGGAGACCACAATCCATCTGAGGAGAAAGTGATCGAATTGGGTAAAAAATGGGTGGAAAGCAAGTACGGAAACTTATTCCAGATGTACGAAAAGATCACCGATGAGAATCCATACGAGACTCCGATGAAGATCTATCCGGCGGTTCACTACACGATGGGCGGTTTGTGGGTTGATTACAACTTGCAGTCAACGATTCCAGGATGTTTCGTGGCTGGAGAAGCGAATTTCTCGGATCACGGAGCTAACCGATTGGGTGCGTCCGCGTTGATGCAAGGTTTGGCAGATGGGTATTTCGTATTGCCATACACCGTTTCTGATTATTTGGCGGATGATATCCGTACGGGCAAGATCGCAACAGATTCTCCAGAATTCTTAGAAGCTGAAAAGAACGTACGTGACCAGATCGAGCGTTTCTTGAATAACAACGGAACGAAATCTGTAGACTACTTCCACAAGAAACTTGGTTTGATCATGTGGAACAAAGTAGGAATGGGTCGTAACGCACAAGGATTGGCTGAAGCTATTGAAGAGATCGCGGTATTGCGTGAAGAATTCTACAAAGACGTATTCGTTCCTGGAGATGCAAATGAATTGAACCAAGAATTGGAGAAAGCACTTCGCGTTGCTGACTTCATGGAGTTAGGTCAATTGATGGCACGTGATGCTTTGGAGCGCAACGAATCTTGTGGTGGTCACTTCCGTGAAGAATATCAAGATGCAGAAGGAGAAACACTTCGCGATGATGAGAACTACAAGTATGTAGCCGCTTGGGAGTACAAAGGAATGAATGCGAAAGATTCTAACTTGCACAAAGAAGCGTTGAATTACGAATTCATTAAGATCGCAGCGAGAAATTATAAATAATTGACGGTTCGTTGGAACGCGACGCATCGCGTTCCAACAGTCACCGACTAAATAAAAATATTCAATATGGCATCAAAAACTATCAATATCAACCTGAAGATCTGGCGTCAGAAAAACGCCAATGCTAAGGGAAGTATGGAAACGTACAAATTGGATAACGTTTCTACAGACAGTTCCTTCTTGGAAATGTTGGACCAATTGAATGAGCAATTGGTAAACGAGCGCAAAGAACCAATCGCATTCGACCATGACTGTCGTGAAGGTATTTGCGGTATGTGCTCGTTGTACATCAACGGAGAGGCACACGGTCCGGATCGCGGAGTAACAACTTGTCAGTTGCACATGCGTAAATTCAAGGATGGCGAAACCATTTATGTTGAACCATGGAGAGCGAAAGCATTCCCGGTAATTAAAGACTTGGTTGTAGACCGTTCAGCATTTGATCGTATCATGCAAGCCGGAGGTTTCGTTTCGGTGAACACTTCTGGTCGTACAATGGATGCAAACGCGATTCCTGTCCCTAAGGCGGATGCAGACAAAGCGTTCGAAGCTGCGACGTGTATCGGATGTGGGGCTTGTGTTGCGACGTGTAAGAATGCATCAGCGATGTTGTTCGTTTCTGCAAAAGTTTCTCAGTTGGCGTTGTTACCACAAGGAAAAGTGGAAGCTAACCAACGTGTATTGAACATGGTGAAACAAATGGACGAAGAAGGATTTGGAAACTGTACGAATACCGGTGCGTGTGAAGTAGAATGTCCAAAAGGAATTTCATTGGAAAACATTGCGCGTATGAACCGTGAATTTTTGAAAGCTGCG
>CAYRVL010000060.1:0-17043 GCA_964427665.1 uncultured Fluviicola sp.
CGGTTGTTCAAGAGTCCGTTTTCTACTGGAAAGGGAAAAAATGATTTTCCATTGAAGATGGCTAAACCTCCCGGAGTTCCCACCCATAAATAGCCGTTTTCATCTTGGGTAATACACTGAACTTGGCTCTGTGGGAGTCCTTGCGCATTGGAATAACTAATGAACGAGTAATTCTGCGCGATAGTACTACCCGAAAGCAGCAGGAACAGGATCAGCAGACGGAATGCGGACATCAGATCAACTTTTCAGTAACTTGACAAAATCAGTCACGCGGTTTCGTGCAACCGGAATCCGAAGTCCGCCTTTCAAGACAGCAAAATGCCCATCTTCGTTTACATATTCTACCAAGCGGTTCAGATTAATGATGTGCGATTTATGCACACGAAAGAACTTCGTCGGGTTCAAAATGTTTTCATAGATCTTTAGGGTTCGGGTATCCAAGTAACGCGTTCCGTCCTCAAAATAGATCGTGGTGCAGTTACCACTCGCCTCCAAATGCGTGATCGTGTCGTCTTCAACGATCTTAAGACCTTTGGTGTGGCTGATCGCGATCCGGTTTGTGGACTTGTTCCGCAATAGCTGATCTGAGAGGTTATTCAGACTTCGGAAGTAGGTTACATAGTTTTCAGGATCCTGACCGAAAATTTTATTCGCGTCCACCAATTTTTCCACGGCAACTCTCAAGTCGTCAATATCTATGGGTTTTAACAGGTAGTAAACCGCACTGGCGTTGAATGCGCGAACGGCGTAATCTTTAAAAGCGGTGACGAAAACCACCAAAAAGTTCTTTTCTTCCACTTCGTCCAGTAATTCAAAACCTTCCGCTCCGCTGGGCATGCGAATGTCCAAGAATACGACATCCGGTTTGGATGCAGCGATGAGTGCTTTCGCTTGTTCTTTGCCGGATGCTTCACCGATCACTTCGATCTCTGGACAAAAATCGTCCAGCATCATTACCAAATTTTTTCTTGCATACTCTTCGTCGTCTACAATGAGTGCGCGTAAGCGGTTCGTTTCCATAGTTCGTGGTTTTTACAATAGCTTCACCTAAATTTAGCGGAATAAACGAATTCAATGTTGAAGTCACAACCGATCAATCGCGTTGAATTACCTTAAACAAATCTAGTCAAACAGTTCGATCAACGATTCCTACTTTTCAGGTTTTTTTTGAAAAGCTAAGAACTTAAAGTCAGCAGTTCGGTGAGTATTCCAGCCAATGTTTCCAGTTCTTCTACTTGACCCATGTGTCCGCTATGACTCAATTCGATGTAGTTAATGCCATTCTGCAGGCAATAATTGAGCACATCCATTTTTGGGATCAGCGAATCGTAGCGACCTTGAATGAAGGTGAATCGGTCTTTGTATGCAACCACAAAAGCTGAATTATCCGGTCGGTCCCGCATTGCTTGTGCAGCATGCGCAATAGCAGTCGGTGTCATACGCAACGCCTCACGCTTGTAGGCTTCGATCTCTGAAATCCGTTCTTTTTGCCAGAATAGATTAGGGATGGCTTCCTGGATAAACATGGCGGCTTTGTCTTGAACCAATTGGATCACGCGATTTCTATCAGATTTTTTGACTTCTGAATCAGCCCAGGGATGTGCATGTAACAGGTAGATGTGTTCCATCTCCGGATGAGCTTTCATTAGTTCGATCGCCACATAACCACCCATGGAATGTCCTACGATCTGGGCTTGTTGCCACCCATTTTCTTCGATGATCTGCCAAACATGTTGAGCCATTACCTGAATGGAGTAGGGTTCGTGTTCGAAATCCGGACTATTCCCGTGACCAGGCAGATCGATACAAATTGCTTGAACAGGAAGGCGCTGTATAAGATGTTGCCACATGCTGGTGTTTTCCATGAATCCATGGAGAAAGATCACAGGCGTACCATGACCGGATACTTCAACATGCAAGCGATTTTCCTTATTTGCGTTCATGCATCAGGGTTTCAATTTCGTCGATCTCGATCGGTATGTTGCGCATGAGGTTGAACGGTTCTCCGGTTGCTTGCACCACTAGATCATCTTCGATTCGGATTCCCAGACCTTCTTCCGGAATGTAGATGCCCGGTTCACAGGTAAATACCATGTTTGCTTGTATCGGTTCGTGCCACAATCCCACGTCGTGGGTATCTAATCCCAAGAAGTGCGACGTTCCATGCATGAAATACTTTTTGTACGCCGGCCAATTGGGATCTTGGTTCTTGATATCTGTTTGGTCGATCAATTTGAGCTGTAACAATGCTGCTTCCATCAATTTACCGACCTCTTTGTGGTATTCTGCCATGATCGTTCCAGGAACTAAGAGCTTTTGTGCGGCGTTCTTCACGTGCAATACGGCATTGTAAACCTCTTTTTGGCGTGCTGAAAACCGTCCGTTCACCGGCACACAGCGCGTGAGGTCAGAACTGTAATTGGCGTATTCAGCACCAACGTCCAACAGGATCAATTCACCATCCTGACATTGTTGGTTATTCTCGATGTAATGTAAAACGCACGCATTCTTTCCACTGGCAATGATGGGTGTATAAGCGAAACCTTTCGAGCGGTTGCGCAAAAACTCATGTGCCAGTTCTGCTTCAATCTCATATTCCCACACTCCAGGCTGAATAAAACCAAGTAAGCGGCGGAATCCTTTTTCTGTTATATCACAGGCCCGTTGCATCAATTCTAACTCGATGGCTTCTTTAACCGATCGGATCTTATGCATGATCGGCGCGCTTTTATGCACCTGATGCGCCGGATAATCTTGTTTTACTTGCAGAATGAATCGGTCCTCGCGCGTTTGCACGGTGGTGTCGGCGCGTAAGTGTTCGTTGGTGTTCAAATAAATACCGGTAGCTTCCGCCATCAATTGTTTGAAGATTGTCGGAAATTGCTGCAACCAATACACGGTTTTAATTCCGGCGGTTTCAAAGGCTTGTTCCTTATTTAGCTTTGCACCTTCCCAAATTGCGATGTGTTCGTTCGTTTCACGTAGGAACAAAATCTCGCGATGAGCTTCGTTGCTGGCATCCGGGAAAAGAACAAGTATACTTTCCTCCTGATCCACACCGGATAAGTAGAAAATGTCTCGGTGTTGTTGAAAAGGCATCGTTGCATCGGCACTTATCGGATAAATGTCGTTCGAATTGAACACGGCTAGTGTTTTCGAATGCATGTTTGCAACGAATTTTTTGCGGTTGGCAACGAACAAATTGGAGTCTATATGTTGGTATTTCATGATCTATATCTGAGGGCTTGAAAGTAGTGAAAATTGCTTGTTCGTGAAAAAAAAAACAGATAAATAGTAGATCGTAATTAGTTTACGACCTTCTGAACGCAATTTTGTCTCACAAATTCGCAAGAGCTATGAAAACGATTTACGAGAGCATTTTGATCCAAGCAATTCAGTGGGAAGGCAACGCAGGTGACATAACGGTAATCGGCAAGATCCAAGATGGATGCAGTTCCTACACCGGTGAGTTATATTTGCCCTATCATACTTTGAACAAGATCTTGGGTACACTTTCCAAAAACGGATATGAGATAGACATGGAATCGCAGTGGTGCGAGGTTCGAATGCCGGATGGAGATGTTTTATACCGTCTAGAAATGGCAGCGCATGCGGACCGATCTCCCGTTCTACCTTTTGCTGTATTACCTCAGGAACACAAGTTATTGCGTGCCTAAGAGGTTGCAAATGACATTTTTTTTTGTAATCACAAAAAAAGTTGTATTTTCGAATCTGTCTAATAGTTAGACAATTAGTTTGAAATACATTTGAAGATGAAAAAGATAATCTTGTTCTGCACCCTTGGTTTGTTGGTTGCTACTGGTTGTAAGAAGACAAAACACGAGGTGATTCCAGCGCCTGTTGAGACAGTGGATCTGAATGCGGAGTTTGCAGGTGATATCAATGGTGCACCGGTTTATTTGAAGCAAGGCGTTCAGGGATACTTTTTGGATGTGAACAAGACGAAGGTGATCTTGCCGGCACCACAGCCATCTGCAGCAATTTATTATGCTGACATGAAGTCTGGTCAAACGTTGGTTTCCGTTAAAGTGAATTTGGGAAGCGTTTTGTTTGATGCTGCTACCTCTTCCGATCAAAACCCGACTTTGCAACAATTGAATGATTTCATGAATGCAAACTTAACTCCTGCTTACAGTACTGGAGGTGCAGCAGGTTTTGAAGTGGTTTACCGCGATGCTGCAGGAGCCGTTTGGACTTCTGATGCTGCTGCCGGTCCGCAAGACGTAGAGTTTACCTCCATCGTACAGGAAAGTGATGCTACCGGAGACTATTTTAAATTTGTGTGTACGTTCAATACAACTGTTTACCGAACAGTCGGACCTGATACTTTCTCGCTGCCAATTCAGAATGCCGTGTTGAAAGGATGGTTTAAACGCTAATAAACACGAAACTTTGAAAGCCATTTGTAACTTACAGATGGCTTTTTTCGTATCTTGAGGCATGCAACAGGTCAAAATCGGCATAGTAGGAGATTTTAACTTCACGTACAATACGCACCACGCGACCAATTTGGCGTTGGATCATGCTGGTCGTTTCTTGGAAATTGATGTTTCGTATTACTGGTTGAAAGTAACAGAAGTGTTGGCGATGAAGCCCAACCAGATTGCTTCTTTTGATGGTTTTTGGTTGGCGCCGGGACCTTATTTGAATTTATTCTATCTCCACGGTGTCGTCGATCAACTATTAAAGCAAGCGGTGCCTGTGTTTATCACCGGAGAAGGATTTAAAGCATTCATGGATGTTTTGATACAGCGAAACCAACTGAATGCAGGAGGCGAAAAACTCATATCAGAGAATTTAGTAGAAGGAAATCACTTTGAGCGGTTAGAGATCATTCCGCATAGCGCTGCAATGATCCATTTATACGAAACAAGAAGTCGGGAAGAATTGACAGCAACGCGCTACAGCATGTATCCGCAATTGATTGATGCGTTGATCCATTCGGAGTTAGACATTGAAGCCTACAATCAGTTTGAGGAACCGGAGATTGTCAGTTTGAAAAGCAATGACTTTTTTGTTGCCTGTGGATTCTGTCCGCAAATTTCTTCCACACGTGATTTGCCACATCCGTTGGTTTACACCTTCATTAAAGCCTGTATGCTGGAGTCAGTCCGGTAATTCATGCTGCTGATGATCTTCGAAATACGAGTCGATCAATAAGTTGTTTCCAAGAGCCGCTTCTACAGCCAGCACATCACAGCGTTCGTTTTCTGGATGCCCGGCATGTCCTTTCACCCATTGGAACTGAATTTGAAATCCGACACAGGCGCGAAGGTAACGCATCCAGAGATCCTGATTCTTCTTTTTCTTGAAACCGATCCGAACCCAATTTTGCAACCAGCCCTTGGTGATCGCATCGATGACGTATTTGGAATCTGAATACACGACGATCGGATGTGTTTTTGTTTTTAAGGATTCTAAAGCAACGATCACAGCCAGCAATTCCATCCGGTTGTTGGTGGTCAAGCGAAAACCTTGAGACAATTCTTTGTAATTCCCTTTGAAGCGCAAGATGACTCCGTAGCCTCCCGGTCCGGGATTACCTCGGGCTGAACCATCGGTGAAGATCTCAATTTTATCCATTCAAGGCAAAGTTAACAAAACACGTGTTTGAAAAGTGAAATATTTATATATGTTAACAAATGTTAAAATAATTAAAATATCGTTTGCCTGCTCAACGATTGTTATGTCAAATAATTGGACGAAAGATGGGTTTTTGTAGACGAATGTTCAGGTGTTAATATTTCAACCTTTTAATCGATCAAGAGTCTTGATTCTAGAAAATAAAAAACGCATATTTGTAATGAATTCGAGAGCACTGATGCAAATCAGTTTTCTTATTCAGTGAATAGTGGTTAGGTTAGGTTTACAAAAAGCGGTCGTCGCCAGACGCCGCTTTTTGTGTTTATGGATATTTCAAATGGATTATCAATAGTTTAATACGGAGCTCAACCAGCGTTCCATGATTTCCTTTTGTTGTGCTTTTCGCCGAGCAATATCTTCAACTTGATCAACATTTATTTTTCCCAGACCAAAATATTTGGCTTCCGGATGTCCGAAATACCAGCCCGATACAGAGGCGGCTGGCCACATGGCGAGTGTTTCGGTTAAAGAAACTCCTGAGATTTCCGTGGCGTTCAATAAATTGAACAATCCAGGTTTTTCGGTATGGTCCGGACATGCAGGGTAACCCGGTGCCGGGCGAATACCTCGATATGTTTCAGCGATCAGATCTTCGTTTGAAAGGACTTCAGTTGCGCCATATCCCCATTCTTCCTTCCGGACCTTTTCATGCAAGTATTCTGCAAAGGCTTCTGCAAAGCGATCTGCAAGTGCTTTGAGCATGATCGCGTTGTAATCGTCATGGTCAGCCTCGAATTGTTTCACGCGTTCTTCTACTCCATGTCCTGCGGTCACAACAAATGCACCGATGTAGTCCGTTAATCCGGATTCTCTAGGAGCAATGAAATCGCTCAGTGCCATATTCGGTTGACCTGCAGCTTTTTTCGTCTGTTGGCGCAGGGTGTGTTGCGTATGGAGAATATGCGACTTAGTTTCATCGGCATAGATCTGGATATCATCTCCCACACTGTTTGCCGGGAACAAACCGTAAACAGCTTTCGCGGTGATCCACTTTTCAGCAATGATCTTTTGCAACATGGCCTGCGCATCAGCATACAATTTTGTAGCTTCTTGCCCAACAATTTCATCCGTTAGAATGCGAGGGAATTTTCCATGAAGCTCCCAAGTTTGAAAAAACGGTGTCCAATCAATGTAATTGGCTAAAACGGCCAGATCCATTTCAACGATTTGATGGGTGCCAAGTTGGTTCGGTCGATGGATTGTTCGTTCGTTGAACTCGACCACCAATTTGTTCTTACGCGCATCTTCTAAACTGACCAATTGTTTTGCGCCGCGGTGCTTTTGGTGGTGTTCGCGGACACGCGCGTAGTCCGCTTTTAGATCAAGAACGAATTGCTCTTTTTTAGGACCTAATAACTGTTCTACCACTGTTACACTGCGTGAAGCATCTAACACGTGTACCGTTTGTCCTTTGGTGTAATGCTCTTCGATCTTTACAGCTGTATGTACTTTAGAAGTTGTCGCGCCACCGATCAAAAGTGGAATGGATAGGTTCGCGTGTTCCATTTCTTTTGCCACATGCACCATTTCATCGAGCGAAGGTGTGATCAGTCCACTTAAGCCAATGATATCTGCCTGATGCTCGATAGCTGCCTGAATGATCTTGTCGGCCTGAACCATGACACCCAAGTCAATGACTTCATAATTGTTGCATCCGAGAACCACGCCCACAATGTTCTTCCCAATGTCGTGTACGTCGCCTTTTACGGTGGCCATGATCACTTTTCCTGCCGCCTGACTCACACCATCTTTCTCCGCTTCAATATACGGGAGGAGGTAAGCTACTGCTTTTTTCATGACGCGGGCAGATTTCACCACCTGTGGCAGGAACATTTTTCCGTTACCGAATAGATCACCTACGATATTCATACCATCCATCAACGGACCTTCGATGACTTGTATTGGTCGTTCGAATTCATGTCGACATTCCTCCACATCGGCATCAATATGATCTACAATACCTTTTACTAAGGCATGCGCCAAACGTTCTTTTACGGGTGCTGAGCGCCATTCGGCATCCGCTGCTTTCTGCTTTTCTTCTCCTTTGAACCGTTCTGCAAAATCCAACAAGCGTTCTGTGGCATCCGGACGGCGGTTTAAGAGTACGTCTTCCACATAGATCAGCAAGTCTTTGTCAATATCGTCATACACTTCCAGCATTGAAGGATTCACGATCCCCATGTCCATACCGTGTTGAATGCCGTGATACAAGAAGGCCGAATGCATTGCTTCGCGAACGGCGTTATTTCCGCGGAATGAAAATGAAACATTCGATACACCGCCCGATACGTGAGCACCAGGTAGATTTTCACGGATCCATTTCGTTGCTCGGAAAAAATCTAAAGCGTTGTTGTTGTGTTCTTCCATTCCCGTTGCAACAGGGAAGATATTCGGGTCGAAAATGATGTCTTCTGCCGGAAATCCTAGTTCATCCACGAGAATGCGGTAAGAGCGTTCGCAGATCTCGATCCGACGCTCGTAACTGTCTGCCTGACCTTTTTCATCAAATGCCATTACCACCACTGCGGCACCAAAGCGTTTGATCTTTTTGGCTTGTTGTTTAAATAGTTCCACGCCTTCTTTGAGCGAGATCGAATTAACGATTCCTTTGCCTTGTATGCATTTTAGTCCTGCTTCGATGATCTCCCATTTAGAACTATCGATCATGATAGGTACACGGGCGATATCCGGTTCTGCTGCGATGAGGTTCAAGAAACGCACCATTGCCTCTTTGCCATCGATCATTCCTTCATCCATATTGATGTCGATGATCTGTGCGCCACCTTCTACTTGTTCACGAGCTACAGAAAGTGCCGACTCGAAATCACCTTCTTTGATCATGCGCAAAAAGGCACGCGATCCAGTAACGTTCGTGCGTTCCCCGATGTTCACAAAATTGCTTTCCGGTGTGATGGTGATGGCTTCTAAGCCCGATAATTTCATGTTTTTCATGTTATGCGTGCTGTTCAAGTGTACGAGGAGCGTATTTACCAGCTAGATCTGCCATTACGCGAATGTGTTCCGGGGTTGTCCCACAGCATCCGCCGATGATATTGATCAAGCCTTCTTTCAGGAACGTTTCAATCTGTTCACCCATGATATCCGGTGTTTCATCGTACTGACCAAATTCATTTGGTAGTCCGGCGTTCGGGTGAGCGCTAACCGCAAAAGGCGCTTGATTACTCAGAATTTGCAAATATGGCCGCATCATGTTTGCGCCCAAGGCACAGTTCAAACCAATACTTAATAGAGGCATGTGTTGCACTGAAACCAGGAAGGCATCGGTTGTTTGTCCGGTGAGAGTTCGTCCCGACTGATCGGTAATCGTTCCTGACACCATGATTGGAATTTGGATCTGTCGTTTTTCAGCAACTTCGTCGATGGCATACAAAGCTGCCTTCGCATTGAGCGTGTCAAAAATGGTTTCTACTAAAAGGATGTGGCAACCACCGTCCAGCAAGGCTTCGATCTGTTGGGTATATGCAACTACCAATTCATCAAACGTGATTGCGCGAAATCCTGGGTCATTCACATCGGGTGAAATGGACGCTGTGCGGTTCGTAGGTCCGATGGAACCAGCCACAAATCGGGGTTTGCTCGGATCCTTGGTCGTGTATTCGTCGGTCAATTTTCGGGCGATCTGAGCACTATGAAAATTGATGTCGTATACTGCTTTTTCCAAGTGATAATCAGCTTGAGCTACAGTAGTTCCGGAAAATGTATTGGTTTCGATGATATCCGCTCCGGCCTCTAGATAAGCTTGGTGGATGTCGTGAATGATATCTGGTCTGGTCAATGAAAGCAGGTCGTTATTACCTTTTAACGGAACGGGGTGATCTTCAAACCACCCTTTGCGAAAATCGTCTTCTGTGAGTTCGTAACGCTGGATCATGGTGCCCATAGCACCATCCAAAACCAAAATGCGTTGTTTCAATAAATCTGTAAGCTGCTTCATAGTTTGTATAACAACTGCGCAAAACCATGAACAAAGAGGAAGGTACTTCCACACACTTATCTCTTCCGTCGGATGACGGATCGGATTTGGCACCTATTCCGTTTCAAACTGGTTGAACCGGAGGTTGCCAAGGTTTCATAGGGCCTGTCCCTCCACCTTTCTTCATAAGTCTATCGCAAAGAACGTGCTGCAAAATTACTTTGATTTTTCTTCTTTGCAAACTTGCACTCGAATCTTTTCGTCCGAGGTGTTGTGAATCGATTATTTATCTGGGATCAGCGGAATAAGTAAACGATAATGCGTACCCTGTTTTCCGGTTTGAAAAGTAACTTCCCCTTCTAATTGTTCCGTTAAGCTTTGGATCAATGAAAAGCCCAATGTTTCCGGAGTTTCTTGGGTTAGTGCTGCGGGCATGCCTACACCATTATCGCCAACAGTGATTTCGAGTAGGTGTTCGTTTACAGGTTCAATTTTGACATAGACTTCACCGTTTTGTTTCCCCTGAAATGCGTGTTTGAACGAGTTGGTCAGGATCTCGTTGATCAACAGACCGAGTGGGATGGCGGTGTCAATGGCTGTGATCAACTCCACAATTTCAAGTCGTACCCTGATCTGTTGACTTTCGGCAACTAGTGTTCGGATCATGGAATGAATGAGCGCATCGAGGTAATCCTTGAAGTTGATCTGGGAATATTCCGAGGAACGATACAATAATTCGTGCACGGTTGCCATAGAATGAATCCGACCTAAACTAATTTCCAATAGCTCTTTCGTTCGAGTGTCATCGATACTCCGGGATTGAAGTCGCAATAGAGAAGAAATGATCTGTAAGTTGTTCTTCACCCGATGATGGATCTCTTTGAGCAACATTTCTTTTTCCCGATTGGAGTGCTGTAGACGTAAATTCTCCTCTTTGATCCGCTCTGTGACATCTGTTGTTGTGAGATGCACACGGGCATACGATTCCTCATAACCTTTTACAACCGACCATTTGAAATGAACAAAACGCGTATTCCCTTTAAAAGTTTTTAATTCGGCGTCGAACTCACAATGTGTGAGATTATTGGCTATAGCTTCGGCTTGCAGAATGATGTAGAATAAGGATTTGCTGGTTGTCAATTCGTGGTAGTGACTGAGCACTTGTTCTTTGGAAACTGCTTCGTTCAGTTCGACAACCGCTTGATTGATCGCATTCACCCGCAAAAGACTGGCCAAGTGCACTACTTCTTGTTGATGGTGCATTAAATACCGTTTGATGTTGCTAATGCCTTGCGCTTTCAGTTCGTCAATTCGATTTTTAACGTCAGAAAAATCTTCATCCCAAATTGGGATGGGTGAATTCTCAAATAGTGATTGATAATGGACAATACTTTGTTCCTTTTCCTGTTCCAAGCGCTTGCGTTGTGTAATGTCACTAACCATTGCAATGGAACCTAAATACTGGTCTTTCAGAATTATGGGGGTAACATTCATGAGTACCCACAAACAGAAACCATCTTTTTTAACAAAACAAAATTCGTACAAACCGGATTCTCCCGATCTGCGTTTGTCTAAATGCTTTCTTGAAAGTTCACGACCGCTGTCACTCATGTAGTCGTAAACAGGAGTATGCAGCAGTTCGTCTTCCGAATATCCTAACAGTTGACACATGCGTTCATTGACAAATGCCGTGCATTCATGCTCATCGCAAACCCATACTCCTTCAACGGAGTGCCGAGTAATCGTGTCGAATAAGTGATGGCGTAGTAGCTCGTTCACGGTAAAAGAGGTTTGGCTTCCCCTAAATATACTAAAATCAATTTGGTACGACTTGAAAATAAACGGGATTACTTAAAAATTCCATTTCATATTCCTGTCGTCTAATACAGCGAATGAGACTTTGTAACTGATGCGCGGATCAATCTTGTTGCCGTCGGATGCCACTCCGTAAATTCCTATGCGCAAACGACGCTTAGAGAATTTGAAATTGCGTTCCAACCCGGCAAAGATCTCTCCGTATTGATAATTGTATTCGGCTACGTACAATAAGCTGGTTCCAAACACCAATCCGATACCGGTCTTTTTCATGAAGGGAATTTTGTTGATGATGGCTCCGTTATCGTGGTGTACGAAATGCGCTTCTAAGTAATATTCTTTTGATGGCAAGGAAGAATCTTGATTCTGATACGAATACAAGGGATTCGAGAACCACAGTGGTGTACTGCGTCGTTGGTATTTGAAATCTGCTTCTTTCAAGTTCTTGGAGCTCAGGAATTTTCCGCCTTTGAAATGGTATGCAGACGTACCGATCGTTCCCAGCTGAAAAGATTGGTACATTCCTAAAATACCGTATTCGTGATCCACATCGCTGCCGAAAAGTCGTGGAATTCCGCGCTGGTAATAGGCGTAGAACGTCGGCCATTTCGAACCTAGCACTACTTTTCGGTAAGGTTCGCGCATGTACTTTTGCTTAGGCGTATAACTGACGGTAATGTCCATCAAAAGTGCCTGGTAGCCTTGGAATTCTTTGAACTGATCATTGGGGATCAAACTATCGAATGTGCGAAGGTTGGTGTAGTTTGAAAGTGATCTCCGCTCGCAGAATTCTGCCTCCAAATCGATGTAAAAACCATTGAAATATTCGTAGCTGTGTATGAACCGCAATTTGGTTGCTTCAATGAAATTCGATCGCTTGTAGACTTGGGTGATCGCATCAAAAGGAACGATGGCGTCAAATTCATGCGAGAAATTGAAACCAACCTTGCCCTGGTGGAAAGGGTCGTACAAATAGCGCCACCAGGTGGACCCTTTGATATCGTTGTTCAAGATCCCGTAGGAAACTTCGGAATACATATCCAGTGTGCGTTGATCCTTCCATTTTTTAAAATAACTGAAGCCGGGAGCTACGCGCGGTCCTGCGGGATAAAGTGGGCGTGCCATAGCGGCAACGGAGTTGATGCTCCACTGGGTTTTTGCATCGCGATTTCGGCGTTCCACACCAAACCACAGGACTTTCCATATCGTTACACGGTTAAAAACGGCATCGATCGAATCCAGGTATTCTTTGCGATTCAAGGCATCCCGAATACTGTCGCGCACGATGATAAAACGCTGTTCTTCCGGCGTCAAATCAATGACACGTTGTTTATTCCAAAAAGCGCTGTCTTTTTCATAAGCGTCTTGCGTGGTTACTGCCAATTCATCGTTGAAGAATTTCTTGGTGAATTCTTGATTGAATTGATAGTTGGTGAATTTCGCTGTTGTATGACAGGCTGATGTTTGATCTTTGTATTTGACACCGTAGGTGAGTTCTTGTTCAGTGAGTACACACATGGAATCGCCTGGATGATCATACCATTGTTGAATGGTAAAATAATCGTAGATCTTCAGGTTTCCTTTTTCCATGGTCAATTCCAATTTCTGCACCAACCACAAGGAGTCGATGACGTAGATGTATCCGCTAAGCGTTGAAGTAGAGCTCATACGTGGAATAATCTTGATCTTGTGGATCTTTCGGTCACCTTCCATGTACTGCTCTTCCAGGCGGTACTTGTATGAAAGGATTCCTGGGCCGGAAATTGGACTCATGACTGGTGATTCGTGCAAATCGTCTAAGTGCATGAGATTTTGAAAAAAGTTGAAATTCGATTTTACTGTGGTGGTATAATACAGCAAATTCGTTTCCCCGCGCACGGAATACGCCGTTCGAAATTCTTTCACCTTATTTGGAGGTGCGAAATGGCGCATAACTTGCACTTCAGCCAAGTTCATATTCCCGGCCAGTGCTTCTAATTTTTTCTTTTCAATGTCAAAGGGATCAGTCTCTTTTTTATTGTCTTCTTTTTTTGCTTTTCGCGTTATTTGTTCGCTTGCTTTAATGTAGGCTTCCACGGAATGCGGGTAGTTCCATGGATTGATCTGATCGCGCTTTTCCACTACTTTTAGCATGATCTCTCGTCCGGGATTCGATTTCTTTGCAACGACTTCAACTTCTGCGATGTCACTCGTATTGAGTGGAAACAACTGCATGTCGCGCACGACGTTCTGATTCTTTACGGTAATATATGCCTCGCGTTCAGTGTACCCGGAAGCACGGTAGACGATGTAATATTCCCCTTCATAAAGTTGGAGGGTGTAATTTCCATTTACGTCGGCCAGGGTGCGAAGTTCCGGACTAAGCTTTACGAAAACTTCTGCATACGGTATCGTTACTCCTGCTTCATCCGTGATCGTTCCACTCAATTTCTTCTGTGAAAAAGCGTAGAATGTTCCTAACAGAAATATGATGAGCAAGGGACATTTCATGTAAGAAGGGATCGATATTTTAATACGAAGTTAATAGAACAGGTAACAAAACAGATCAAATTATGTTTGACGAACCAGAATCGGTTTGAATTGATTTGCAGGTAGATGAATGGTTAGGACTTTGGTCCGCTCTTATTTTCATTTAGCCACTGTTGGTGCTTTTCCATGCGTTTGCGCATGTAGCGGCGAATGAAGTAATAAACGAATGCGATCACTGCAAATCCGTAGTGTACATACCAAGCTTTGAAACCATCTTTAAAACCCATTACGGTGACAACCAATACCACCAAGGTACCCATGCTCAACCAGAAGATCTCCATTACGCGATTATAACCTTTCATACGTCTATTTTTTAGAATCTATGTCAATTTTTCCTTGAGGTTCCAGGAATTCGTAATACGAAAAATCCTGTTTCGATCGCACGCCTTTCCCGAAGAATAAAGCTTTGGGCGTGCGTACCATCACCATTTTGTCTGTGAAGATCATGCTGTCTTTGCGGTTCCAGTAAAGCGCTTCTGTTTCCATGCGTTGATCCTTGATCGGATTGTACATTTGGACAGAATCTCGAACTTGCATGGTTCCCTCACTTTCGTTGATCTCACCGTATTTCGCCGTTAGCAGACTATACAAGCGCCCGTTGTCGTTGTAGAATTCTACTTTTACACCAGAACGGAATTGGATTATTTTCCCTTTTTTGGTATATGATTCTGCCAGCGGTGCGTACAAGCGTATTTTCGCCATGCCCGAATCTGAGTATGTCAAAAAAAGTTCAGTCATTTTCTCGTCCGGATCGTTGGCTTTGAACGTGACTTTTTTGATCTTTTCAATATCGTTCACACAGGCTGTCAGCAATAATATGATCGCCGCAGCACCCTTTATGAACGGGATCTTTCTTAGTCTAATTTGTATCGCTTGAACCACTTGTCGTAAGATGATGGACCGATGATGATCCCGAAAGAAATGCCGACGAATCGCTCATTGAAACCGGTGTTTTTATCCGCTGAACGATTGCCATATTGAAAACCAACGTGCAAAGAGGAGTTGGATTTCTGTCCGCCTAGAGGAACTCCGATTCCAGCGGTTACCGCATTTTCAGAAAATTGGACACCATTTTGGGAGTAGGGTAGAGTTTGATAATAAGCTCCCAAGCGATAGCGGAATCGGTTTAAGAATGAAGATCCGGCAGCTTTACTGACATACACCGAGGAAGGAGTGAACTCTGCGCCCAGTGCAAAGCGTTTAGTCTCACCAACAAGTTCTGAGCTGGTAGTTTGTGTACCGAATCGTTCACTGTAAGATCCGTAATCGCAAGAAGTAAATTCACCGTTTACGATCAATTGATAAATGTTCTTCAATTTACCATCTGCATTTGCAGGTCTGAATTGATAACTGAATCCGAGGGTCATTCGAGCAGGCATAACGATAGTTCCGTCGGTGTTTTCAACCAGTGTAAGGGTGTCGTACGTGTCTTGATTGGAAACGTTCGTAGCCCAATAAACACCTCGGTCCTGCTGGGCGTTCAAATTCAATTGTGGCGTATATAAAGCGCCGAATGTCAAGTGATTCACTCTCCCTTTTTGAAATGCAATGCGGTAGTTCAGTCCAAGGTCGTAATGGAAGGATTTTAATCGTGTACCGCGAATGTCAACCGCACCTGCAGCGCCGTTATCGTCAAAAAATGCTCGCCGTTCATCGGTTACTGTACCGAATAAGTAACTAAGATTCGTTCCGATCGATAAGCGGTGATGAGAGGTGTTTAAGATACGAAATGCAGTACCAAGAAAAGCACGATTGGTTGTCCCGTTGCCCACATATTGATGGGTGATCGAATCATTGTAAGCAAAAGCGCGTTCGTAAAAACCGTATCCTTTGCGCGAGTAGGCTTGCATACCGAAAGCAAATCCAAACCAGGGTTTAACCGGAAAAGCCAGCATTAGTTGCGGAATTCCAGCGGCGCCGGATGTTTTTGAGAAGTCTCCGGTTTCATACCGAGAAATGCGCGCGCTGATCCCAAATGACATTAGGGGAGCTCCAGGAGATAAATGCACATACGAAGCAGGGTTGGAGCTATTGGCATAAATGGAGTCTGCCAAAGCCACTGAAGTATTTCCCATTCCGGCAAATTGTGCTTCCGGTAAGGTTCCCAATTCACCGATGCCAGCAGAGCTGTATGGCGATGTACTGTAGGATTGCGAGTATCCCATCAGGTGAATACCGGTAAATAAAAGAACACATAACTTATGCAAGCGCATGGACAAGAACTATTTGTAACCCTTTTAAGGTCAGATTTTCGTCGGCAAATATGCCATTTTTCAGCCCGATATCAAAATACTGGTGGTCGCCACCGGTAAGAAAAATTGTTAAATCGGGGTATTCGGATAAATAACGCGCAATAAAGCCGTTTATTTCTTCGTGTATTCCGTGCATGACACCAGATCTCATAGCGTCAAGTGTGTTTTTTCCGATAAAAGGTGGGACTTGACGGTCTTTCACGAGCGGCAGTTTGCCTGTGAACTGATGCATCGATTGGTAGCGCAATTCAATTCCCGGTGAAATTGCTCCTCCTTGATAAGTTCCAAGTTCATTAACAAAATCGTATTTCAGACAGGTTCCTAGATCGATCGCCAAGGCTGGTCCTTTTGCGAGGTGAAAAGCGGCAATGGCGTTTGCTAGTCGGTCTACCCCCAAGGTTTGTGGCGTGTCATAGCCCATCTTTACAGGAATTTTAGTCTTATCGGTAAAACGTATTGCTTTTGGCAGCAGGCGTTGTAACCACTTGCTATCTTTTTCTGATCGAACAGATGCAATGATGGCAGGAGTAAATTCAAAAGGAACAAGAAAACGCTTTAGATCGCTGAGTTCATCGTTGGTAAATACACGAACCTCTTGTAAGTCAGACGCCTGGAATATGGCGACTTTGATCCGGGTGTTTCCGGCGTCAATGACCAAGAAGGATTTTGCTGTGTTCATGTGGTACAAAGATACCGAAATCTGAAAAAAAAGTTGGATAAATAGTAGGAGGAATGAATTCTATTACTATCTTTGCCCCCACAATTGAGGATGGTGATGTAGCTCAGTTGGTAGAGCAAAGGACTGAAAATCCTTGTGTCGGCGGTTCGATTCCGTCCATCACCACAGAA
>CAYRVL010000061.1:0-16816 GCA_964427665.1 uncultured Fluviicola sp.
AATTTTCAAAAGTACCTGATCGGTGAAGAAGGTAAACTGGAAATGGTTGTTGAACACAGCACGTTGCCTACGGATCCAACAGTAACATCATGGATCGAGAACTAAAACGATTATATCTTAAAATAATCATTTAAACCTTTGAAGGGATTCAATTAAGTTTGAGTCCCTTTTTTAATGCTAAATCCGAGCATAAAGACTCCTGTGGCAAATTCCGAGTTTGAAATAATTCTGATATATTCGAACTTAAATCACAATTTAAAAACCTATGAATTTTTGCAAAACACTTTTATTAATTGCCTGTTTTCCCTATTGGCTTTCTGGTCAGATCAAGTGTGAAAACTTATCTGATTTTTTAATCACCGAAAAGAGTCAGCCGATTCAATATCAACTGCGCGGATTCGCGAATAACTTCACCTATTTTTTCAACGATGAACAAATTGTACGAACGTCATTTAGTCCAAAAGGAGCGTTTCAAACATATCTCAAGTTAAAGAACAACATTGATTTTGAATTCATTGATAGCGCCAGAAGTGGTTTCAAAAATGAGAAGTTTATAAAAGCAGTTGAAAACAAAAATAACATACTCGGGTTTTCTGTTGGGTCGAATGAATCTAACAAAGACCTCAAAACCCTTTTCTGCTATGTCGTGAGCAAAAAGGACGGCAGTATAACTGACCATTTTGAACTAGAATCTAACGTTACATTAAAAACTAATACCTTAACGGAGGAGGATATCAACTACCGTATTCAAGTTTCACCGGATAAATCAAAAACTGTAATATACTATCGAATATCACGTCCTGATGTCAACCCGAAAAAGTCAATGGATGAACTCTTTCATTTCACTGTACTGGATTCAGACATGCACAAGATTTGGTCAAAAGATGTTTTGATTCCTTTCGGATATAAGGACGCATTTTTCAAAGATTTGGCCATCGATAACGAAGGAAATATAAACTGGCTCCTAAAATTTCCTGAAGGTGGAACAAGATTAGGATTTTCTGACCTTTATGAATCTAGTAAATTTTCAAGTAATAAAAAGTCAAACTTCAATCTTAAGATGGTGAGCATTACTGATGACGGCACCAATGTTAGCGCTACCCCGATCGTATTAAATGTTGGAAGTGTGTACACTGCCGAAATTCGAATGGTAAATAACACAAACGTACTGTTCGGCTATTACAGTGATGAAGGAATCTTAAATGCCAATGGGATCTTTGTGGCTGAAATTGCAGTTAATGGTCAATTGGAGAATGTGAAATCCGCAAGTTTCATGAATGAACCAACTATCAAATCAACGCTTTATAGTTACGATCTGAAAGATTTGTTTCAAAATGAGGATGGTTCATTTATGGCATTCATCGAAAAACATGAAACTATTGGGATTTCGCGAGGTAGTTATAGCTCTACCGGCAACAATTTTTATGAAGTAATCGCAATAGAATTAGGCACAGACAATACTAACCGTTTTGTCAAAATGAATAAACACCAATATTTTGAAGGAAACGATCCGGCAAACTCTAGTATTTGGGCAACTCAAAGAGGAAACAAGTATTACATTTTCACACTTGACAATGTAGATAACATCAACAAACCAGAAACAACAAAGCCTGCTAAATTCAATGGTAACCGCGAGGCAGGAGCGTTATTTGTTTATGAATTAGACCGTAAGAATTTTAAAGCAACCAGATTTCCGGTCACTCCAATTTCATCAATCACCGAAAGTCCACTCAGCTATTTGTTTTTTAATCAAATGCTTCGAATATCCGATGATAAAATCTTATTCGAACTAATTAATGCTCGGGCCAGTGTGATTACTGTGATCATGACATTTGAAGAATAATCAAACTAGATATTTTTTTCGTTAATAACTATCCAAATTGTGGATAAAAAGAGGGATTCAAGCTGATTTGAGTCCCTCTTTTAGAACAAGTTCTTGCCAATTTATTTAAATAATTGATTTTGAAAATTGAAAAAATCAGGTATCTTCGATCAATAAACTAAATCTAAATCCTATGCGTTTCAATCAATTTTTATTGATACTACTTTGCGTTTCCAGCGTTTCATTTGGACAGAACTCAAACATTAGACTTGAAAAAAGTAAACCTGCACCATATAAACTTCAACGTTTAGAAGATAATTTCATATACACACCTGTTAAAGACGGATTTATCAGAATATCAGAATCATTTGATGGTGCCATTATGTCATTTTACGGTTCATCTCAGGATGTAAGCGTTGATTTTGCTGATAGCGCTCGAAGTGGATTTGACAATGAAATGATCATTAAGTCCCTTGAGTCCGATAAGTACGTTTTGGGATTTACGAGTTGTAAAAATTACAAATCATCATCTGGTACATTGGTAGCTTATTTAATAGATAAACAAAATGGAAAAATAAAAAATAAAGAAGAACTAGTCACGGGTGAATTTCTTGAAACAATTGGTTTAGATCAACCGGAATCCACCTTTAATGTAGAAATCTCACCTGACAAATCAAAAATTGTAGCTTACTATCGCAAGTATAGAGCTGGAGTAGACTCAAAAAAATCCGCAGATGAAGTTTTCGTTTTCACTGTTTACGACGGAGAACTAAAACAACTTTGGACAAAAGAAGTCACCATACCAATTGGTCAAAAGGACGCTTATTTTCAGGAATTGGTGATCAACAACAATGGGAATATTCATTGGAAAATCAATGTACCGAACACAGGAACAGGAATATCTTTCGTTGATTTGGGATATGGCCAGATATTAAAATCTAATGAGCGCAAAATAAAGGCAACCCACACATTAAAAATTATCAATGTATTGAATGACGGTTCGCAGATAACAATTAATACAATAGACACTGGTCTTGGTTCCGTTTACAAAGCAGAATTTAGGACTATTGAAAACAAACATTTTCTTTATGGTTTTTATAGCCCAGAAGGGATCATAAATGCAGATGGACTATTCGTTGCAGAGATAGCACCAAGTGGAGAGCTTATTAATATTAGAAAAGCTCCAATTAGCAATCTAGACATTCAAAAGAATATTTCAACTGAATCGAATAAAGAATTACAGAAATGCATTGCACAAAACACATCTTACTTATTCAATTTCGATTTAAAAAATCTTTTCATTAACAATGACAATTCACTTACAGGTTTTATTGAAAAACATATTTACACCGTGCAAGCAAATGGGAATACATTTTCTCATCTTCATGAAATGCAAGAGATATTTCTGGTTAAATTCGAGGAAAGTAAACCTTCAGAAATTTTAAAACTTAATAAAAATCAACTTTATCGAGGAAAAAAACCTGCTAATATTGGATTTAGTGTTTTTGTAACAAATGATTTTTACTATGTTTTATCAACCGATCATTTAGAGAATATACAAATGGCTGAATCCGGAGATTTGAAATTATTCAATGCAAACAAACATCCTTCTGTTTTATTTGCGTATAAAATAGATCGTTCAAATCTAAGTATGCAAAAGATACTTGTAACCTCGATGCCAACTTACATAGGAAATAATAAGATGTTTTATTTTTTCGATGAATTTATCAAAGTTTCCGATGATGCCTTATTGTTTGAAGTAATCGATTCTAATATAAAGATCACCACAGTGAAATTAACATTTGACGAATAATCACCCAACATATTTTTTTTCGTTAATAACTACATAAATTGTGGATAAAAAGAGGGATTCAAGCTGATTTGAGTCCCTCTTTTTTGTTCTTGAATCCTTATCTTTGCTTTTATGCCCAAAAGGCAGATTTCATTGAAAAAAACTATGAGCGAAGAATTAAAGAATAACGATTATTCAGCGGATAATATTCAGGTCCTAGAAGGATTAGAAGCAGTTCGTAAACGTCCGGGTATGTACATCGGTGATGTGGGTGTGAAAGGTTTGCATCACTTGGTTTACGAAGTTGTCGATAACTCCATCGATGAGGCTTTGGCAGGACATTGCGATACGATCTCCGTATTCATTAACGAAGACAATTCCATCAAAGTGGTCGATAACGGTCGTGGTATTCCAACTGGAATTAACTCCAAGGAAGGGAAATCTGCTTTGGAGATCGTAATGACCGTGTTACACGCCGGAGGTAAATTCGACAAAGATACGTACAAGGTTTCCGGTGGTTTGCACGGTGTAGGGGTTTCGTGTGTGAATGCTTTGTCTACGCATTTGAGCGCTGTTGTTCACCGTGAAGGAAAGATCTTCCAACAAGAGTACAACATCGGAAAGCCTTTGTACGATGTGAAAGTCGTTGGTGAATCTGACAAAACGGGAACGGAGGTTACTTTCAAACCGGATTCAAGTATTTTCGATGTTACGGAATACAACTACGATACCTTGGCTGCTCGTTTGCGCGAATTGGCCTTCTTGAATAAAGGGATCACCATTACCTTGCAAGATCTCCGTGATTTGAATGAGAACGGAGAGCCACGCAGCGACAAATTTCACTCAGTAGGTGGTTTGCAAGAATTTGCTCAGTACTTGGATCGCAACCGCGAGCCGTTGATCCCGGATGTGATCTACTTCGAAGGAGAACGCGATGGTATTCCGGTTGAGGTTGCAATGACTTACAACACTTCTTACACGGAGAACATTCAGGCCTACGTGAACAACATTAACACGCATGAGGGAGGTACTCACCTATCCGGTTTCCGTCGTGGATTGACGAATACCTTGAAAAAGTATGCGACAGAAAGCGGCATGTTGGCTAAAGAAAAGATCGAGATCGACGGGGATGATTTCCGTGAAGGGTTAACAGCTGTTGTTTCCGTGAAAGTTCAGGAGCCGTTGTTCGAAGGACAAACAAAAACCAAATTGGGTAACCGCGAAGTTACGGCTCCGGTATCTCAAGGTGTTTCTGAAATGTTAGCCATTTATTTGGAAGAACATCCGAATGAAGCGAAGATCATCGTAGATAAAGTGATCTTGGCTGCTCGTGCGCGACATGCAGCACGGAAGGCACGCGAGATGGTTCAGCGTAAGAACGTTATGACCGGTTCCGGATTACCGGGAAAATTGGCCGACTGTTCTGAAAAAGATCCTTCGTTGTGTGAGATCTACTTCGTCGAGGGAGATTCGGCGGGTGGAACAGCGAAACAAGGTCGCGACCGTCACTTCCAAGCAATCATGCCTTTGCGCGGAAAGATCTTGAACGTAGAAAAAGCAATGCAACACAAGATCTTTGAAAACGAAGAGATCAAAAACATCTATACCGCATTGGGCGTGCGCATTGGAACAGAGGAAGATTCAAAAGCACTGAACCTGGAAAAATTGCGCTACCACAAGATCATCATCATGTGTGATGCCGACGTGGATGGATCGCATATCGAAACATTGATCCTTACTTTCTTCTTCCGTTACATGAAAGAGTTGATCGAAAAAGGATACATCTACATTGCCACTCCTCCACTCTACCAAGTGAAAAAAGGAACGAAAGCTGAATATGCGTGGAACGAAGACATGCGTGACCGATTGATCCAAGAATTGAAAGGAAACGGTGCTGATTCTTCCGTAAACGTTCAACGTTACAAAGGTTTGGGAGAGATGAACGCCGAACAGTTGTGGGAAACAACCATGAATCCGGAAAAACGAACCCTGCGCCAAGTAACGATTGACAATGCGGCGGAATGCGACCAAATCTTCTCCATGTTGATGGGCGATGAAGTTCCACCACGCAGAGAGTTTATCGAAAAAAATGCCAAATACGCGAAAATCGACGTGTAATGAAAAGCTGCAGCAATGCAGCTTTTTCTTTTTCATAAAGACTCGGAATATTTCCTTATTTTGGTAGTATGAAATTGGTCATAGCCTCCTTTTGTTTGTTACTTGTATTGACTGCTTGTGTGGAAAATAATGCCTCACAAGTTACCTTGGAAGATTTCAAAGAGAACAATTACAATTTCAACCTAGACCAAAAGGTTAAATACAAGAACATCTCCTTTGAACTTCCAACGAGCTTCAAAAAGAACTTTTCTACCCGAATTACGATCACCAATCACGGAAACACCTTCGTTCAAAGCAATTTGGGAATCTACTTCACCGTAGAAAGATTTCTCCCAAAAGACAAATCCAGGGCCTTTGTTCAAGACTTCGTGATCGAGCAAGATCTGTTGAACACGTTTCAGGATGCATACGCGGCAAAACGATTTTCAACACTTGAAAACGCCGGGTTGTCCATTAAAAAAGACTTGTTCAATTCACCTAAAAAAGTCGGTGTCATCCAAACACTACAAGGAGAGTCTAGCGCATTTTATGGCGAAGAAATGATCTATGGACTGGCAACTGTTCAGATCAATCAGGAATATTACGTATTTCAATTCATTACCGGTAAATCGTTGATGAATTATTCCATGGACGACTTTAAACGAATCCTGCATAGCGTAAAACCTTTGAAATGACACCTCAGGAACTACGCAGATTATTTCAAGGTGAATTGCCGGGAGAAGCCGCGCATCGCGATTTTTTACCCATGCGAGGCAGCAGCAAAGCGGCAATCGAGTCCGGTTTGCCTTACAAACTTTCAGCTGTTGCGGTGTTGTTATTTCAGAACGATGACGGTCAATTATCAACACTCGTAACACAGCGACAAATTTACGATGGTTCACACAGTGGGCAGATCAGTTTTCCGGGTGGGAAATTTGAAGACAGCGATGCGCATTTGGTACACACCGCCATACGCGAAACTCGGGAGGAGATCGGCATTGACATCTCCAATGCTGAGAAACTGGGACAACTTACATCTGTTTACATTCCCGTGAGTCAATTCTTGGTTGAACCACATGTATTCTTTCTACCGGAACAGCCCCGGAATTTCTACCCTTCAGAACGAGAAGTGAAACGTATTCACCGTGTCGAATTGCCGAAATTATTCGTGCCGGAAGCCGTTCAACATTTAGATTTAACAATGCCGAATGGAATACTCCTCAAGCAAGTACCGCATTTCGTTCAGAACGATCTGCGCATTTGGGGAGCCACAGCGGTGATGCTCAACGAATTAAAATTTCTTTTAAAGTTTTAATTAAAAACGGAAACGGGCAAAACCGAACGCAGTAGAAACGCTATGTCCATTTCTTGTGAAGAAGGAGATAGCATCTCGGGAAGCAATTCCACATTCATAGGCACCTTCACGCAACATGAAAGTGATACCAATTGGAATATTATTCCGATAGATCCCACCTCCAAAATATCCTGCATTGAGCGCTAACCATTTCACAGGTCTCACCTCTGCACCAAAAGAGTAAACCGGATTCTTGATTGATCCCGGAGTTTCGCTATTGAAAGGCGCAACGACGTCCAAACCTAGACGCAAGAATTTCCACGGAGTGAATGCTGCTCCAAAACGAATATCGGCCGCATTTTTCAGTACGTATTTTTCCTGACCCACTAAGTTCAGAATCCCCCCATCTCGCAACAGCGAATTCACAGAATTCGTCACGTTTGCATTGTCCAAACCATTCAGGTTATAACTTCCAAAGATCGAATCTTGAACTTTGTACACATTGCGTTTATAGGTAACAGAACCGATGTTATTCACTGCGAGTGCCAAACGCAACTTGCTAAACAATTCCACACTTGCAGCCAGATCAATTCCATATCCATTTCCAACAGCTTTCGGGAAAAAGCCGTCTCCTCCACTTAAAACATTCGCACCGGAAACAGCTCCATAATTGATATTAAACGCTGGTGTGAGCGACGTATACATAGATAACTCTCCGTTACGAGCCTCCAAATCGAACATAGCCATGGATTGGATCAAGCGCCCGCCAATTCCTCCGTATACCACAAAAACAGAGTCTTTTCCAAACAATTTTCGACCATACCCCAAATTGTAAGATCGGTTCCATACCAAGCGAATATTCGACCCATCCATCAGCTGACTGATGCGTAAAGGAGCAGAAATCGATCCTTGAATGACAGCTGCCAGGGTATCTTCAGAAAGCGATCCGGAGTTGGCAATACGGGTTGTATCGTTTCCAAAAACAACCGTCAAGGAATCAAAATAATTAGAAAGTTTTCCGCGGAAAATGATATCCGAAGTTTGTTGGTTCAATTGTGAAAACCATTGATAATTCTCGCGAATATTAAACGCAATTCCCCCAAACTTTTTTCCTTGAAATGCAAATCCTCCCCAGTTGTAATCGACATTCACGGCAATTCCTGCTTGTGCATACATGGCAGCCGCATCTAATTGCTTTTTATAATCAAAAGGCGCGGCATCCTTATTCACCGCCTGTTGGTAGATCGCTTTACTCAAGTTCTTTAACTTATCCGAAGTGAGTGAATCGCTATATAAACCAAAACTAAACTCCGTCATTCCTGTGGTGAACCGTTTTCCTTCAAATCCGGAACCCCAACCTAACCCGGAGACATTGATCCCCAAACAATGATAATCTGTTACGAATGGCGTGGCAACACCTTTCCCGACGGTTGTAAAGGCAACACCTTGCGTCTGTGAAAAAGCTGTTGCGGTAATTAGTAAAAAGGCAAAAATTAGTTTGATCTTATTCATGTTCAGCGTTTCAGAGGATCAAAATAATGGAAAATTATCTTGCCGTGAAAGAATTGTTGATAAAAACAAAAAGAGGAGTAAATTCTTAGTAACTCACTCCTCTTTCTGCTAAACCATGCTAAAACTATAAAACCCAAAAACTACAACTATGAAATTGTTGTTTCGTGATACAAATATAGGTCAAGATAATGGTGTGCACAACTTATTCATACACTTTTTATTCATAAAAAATGTGAATTATTGAAATTTTAAAGCCACTCAAAAACAGGGATTTAAATCAATTTCCAGCGTACAATCTGACGCATGAACACGATCGTCGTGAATAACAACCCATTCATCGCCACAATCGTAGGAGCAATCGAAATATCAAGGTGTATGGCCGAGAGCACACCCAGGACGGACACAAGGACTCCTATGCACGCAGAATAAATAAAAACACGTTTGTAATTCAATGTCAATTGTAAAGCAGTCGCAGCCGGTAGCACCAACAACCCAATAACCAATACTACTCCGACACTTTCAAAACTAAGTACCGCATAGGCACTCACGAGTAACAGCAACAGATTTTCCCAACGTTGTATACGCATTCCACGTGCCACACCAAAATCTGGATCAAAGGCCCAGATCTTCCAGGCGCGGCGCCCGATGAATAGAACCGATAGAATGGCCAAACTCATGATACCTTGTTGCAGGATGGCATGTGTTCCCCAAACGCGATCCTGGTAGAAGATCTGATCCAAGATGGACGTTTCGAGATCACCGTAAAGCAAGCAATCCTGATCGAGATCCGTGTTTGGTCCCGCAAAAACAGCAATGCCCAACACGCCAATGGCAAACATAAATGTAAACACGGTACCAATAGCCGCGTCTTCGCGAATACGCAGTTTAAACTTGAGAAAATGGATCAACAGCGTACTCAACAAACCACTCAACACCGCTCCAACGATCATTTCCCAGCCTTCGCGCGATTGGAAAAAGATAAAACTCACAACGATTCCGGGAAGAACACTGTGTGAAATAGCATCCGCCACCATGACCATTTTGCGCGTAATCAGAAAAACACCCAAGATCGAAGCAGGTATTGCAACAGTGAGCGCCGTCGCGATCATCAACCAAGTATCCATCATGATCGTGCGATTAAAATTTGTTTCAGCATGAATGTCAATCCAGCCAAAAGCAGCGCCGTTAGAATGATCACCGGTCCCGTTGGTAATCCACTGCCCAAGCTTGAAAAGTAAGTTCCTATGACCGCACTCAACACCCCGAACAACATGGAAAGGCGAAAAATCCAAACATTCGAGGTTGCTATAAAACGGGCGCTCAATACAGGAACGATGAGCATCGCAGAGATCAGTACAACGCCCAATAATTGAATCCCCAATGTAATGGTCAACATCAGCAAACCGTTCAACAGGAATCCATACCAGCGCACCGGAAATCCTTTTAGCTGCATGAATTCCCGATTAAATGTAAAAGCAATGAATCGATGATATCCCAAAAAAAACACAAGCGCTAGTATTAAGGCCGTTCCGGACAAGATCCACACATCTGTTTGCTGCATGCCTGCAATACTGCCGAATAAAAAATCGCCCAATCCGGCATGATCGCCTGCTTCTAACTGTTGTACGAAAGACAATCCGCATAAGCCAATCGCCGAAAAGGTACTCATGGTGATCGCAATAATCGCATCTTGCTTCAACTTCGTATTTCGCTCTAAAAAATTCATCCATTGTGTAGCCAGTATTCCTGAGATGACCGCCCCGAAGAGCAGATAGAACGGATTTCTGGATAAGGAGAATAAAAATCCACCAACCACACCGGGCAATACGGAATGCGCGAGGGCATCACCAACTAAAGAACGCTTATTCAGGTAGGCAAAAAAACCAACTTGAGCAGTGATCAATCCAATTAATCCGGCACCTATCAATACAACTAGGAAAAACCACTCCATCACACCTCGTTTAAAAGAATGAATCCGCTGTACACTTGCTGCAAATGTTCTTTCGTCAAAACGACTTCAGGTTTGCCGTAAGCGGCAATTCGACCTTGGTGGATCAAAACCAACTCATCGAAGTGTGAACGGGCCGTTTGCAGATCATGGTGTACGATCAAAATAGTTTTTCCCGCATCGCGTAATGCACGGATATTCTGCCAGATCTGTTCCTGTGAAACAACATCAATGCCTACGAACGGTTCGTCGAGAATCAAAATGTCGGCAGCTTGAACCAAGACGCGCGCCACGAATACCCGTTGTTGCTGTCCACCCGACAATGCTCCAATACTACTCTTTGCAAAATCCTGCATGCCTACTTTTTCCAATGCTTGTTGAACGCGCAAAGCTTCATCGACGGTTTTCTTTCTCCACCATTTATGCGGCTGAAAGATTCCCATTTCTACGACCTCTCTTACGGAGATTGGAAAATCCCAATCAACTGATTCGCGTTGTGGTACGTAGGCGATGCGTTGTCTCTGCTGACTGAAAGGCTTTCCAAAGAAATGCACTTGTCCCTTCACCTCTGGGATCAATCCTAAGACCGCTTTCAAAAGCGTTGACTTTCCGCAACCATTAGGACCAATTATTCCGATGATCGCCCCGGAAGGCAGATCCAGATCTATGTGTTCCAAAACCGTCTTCCCGGCATAGGATGCTGCAAGATCTTCAATGTGAATACTCCTTGTTTTTTCCATGTAATGCGTTGAAAATAGTTTTCAAATTGTGTTCGATCATTCCGGTATAGGTATGTGCACCCGAGCTTTTGGTGCCAAGTGCATCAGAATACAAGGTCCCGCCAATCCTTACGTGCAATCCTTTACGAGCGCAGGATTTTGTTAATGTTTGAATGGTTTTCGGATTGACCGAATTTTCCACAAAAATGGCCGGTATCTTTCTATCGACGATAAACGAGGTAAGATCCAACATCGAACGTACACTTGGTTCCTGAGCAGTTGATATTCCTTGAATTGCCTTTACGGACACCTGATATTTTCTCCCGAAATAGTGAAAAGCATCGTGCGAAGTGATCAACACACGCTGCTCCTCCGGTATTGTTGCAATCAATTTCCCGTAATGCTGATCAATTTGGTGAATAGAACGTTCCCACAAGTCTATCCGTTCTTTGATCCGTAGTTGTTCCAGCTCAAGTTCACCCACAATCTCCTGTACAACTCCTTTATTCGCTTTCACCCATAGTTCCGTATCGAACCAGAAATGCGGGTCCACAATAACCTTATCCAACAGGATCCGGCTCTCTTGAGGTACGTGATCAGCCAGAAAATAAACAGGTTTTCGTTGCTTCAATCCTTCAAACAAGCTCACCATTTTTCCCTCTAAATGGAAACCATTACACACAATCACAGAAGCTTCATTCAGCCAATGTATATCCGAAGGTCGTGGATTGTAAGTATGCGGATCAACTCCGGGTCCCATCAATGCGTAAACATCCACCTGGTCTCCGAATACTTGTTGAATACCATCGGCGATGATTGATGTACTGCACACGATCAATGGTTTCAAGCGCGAGACTTCGGGTGGAATGCACGCTTTTAATAAGAGGATCAGTCCAATACAAAAAATGATTCTCATAGGAGTTGAATAGCAATTTTAGACGCAACTAGATGAGAAAACTGAAGCTGTTTCCCATTCATTTCAACCAATAGAGATCCATCGAATTGCAACTTTTCCTCAACCTTCAAGGTTACTCCCAATGCCAATCCGATCTTATTGAGATATTGCAAAAAGCTAGCTTCACCGTCTTCTACACCCATGACGATCCCGATTTTACCAACTTCCACCTGGCTGAGGATCGTGCGTTGTGGGATTTCTGCAAACACTCCATCTCTGTTTGGAATGGGGTCGCCATGTGGATCCACTTTGGGAAATCCCAGAAATTCTTCCAGCTTGTTTGTCAACTGTACCGATTGAATGTGTTCCAATTGTTCGGCGATCTCATGCACTTCATCCCAGCCAAAATGCAATTTATCCACTAAGAACACTTCCCAGAGGCGATGTTTGCGAACGATACCCAGCGCGACCTTTTTTCCCAAATCCGTTAAAGAACATCCTTGATACTTTTTGTATTTTAAGAGCTCTTTATCCGTTAATTTTTTGAGCATATCCGTCACCGAGGAGGCTTTTGTGGACATTTTATCCGCTAAATCATTCGTTGCGATCTCTTTTCCGTGTTCTTGCGAAAGCGCATAGATTGCTTTGATGTAATTTTCTTCACTTTGGGAAAGCTGCATGACAAGCTATTTTTCAAACAAATATACAATTATTTTTAGACATGTCTAAATAACAAAGATTCCCATTTTACGTGCTTGAAAATGCGAATTATGTTGTATTTTTGCGCAAAATTTTAACACAAATAAGAGCACTATGTCAGGTAACAGAACATTCACCATGTTGAAGCCAGATGCGATCGAAAACGGTCACATGGGTAAAATCATTGATATGATCATTCAAGCTGGTTTCACGATCAAGGCGATGAAATTAACTCGTTTGTCAGCAGATCAAGCTAAGAAATTCTACGAAGTACACGCTGAGCGTCCATTCTATGGTGAATTGGTTGAATACATGACATCCGGACCGATTGTTGCGGCGATTTTGGAGAAAGACAATGCCGTAGCAGATTTCCGTGCATTGATCGGTGCTACAGATCCGGCAGAGGCAGCCGAAGGAACGATCCGTAAATACTACGCTGAATCAAAAGGTCGTAACGCTGTTCACGGTTCTGATTCTGATGAAAATGCTGCAATCGAAGGAGCATTCCATTTTTCAGATGCTGAGATCGTAGGTTAATCAATCGATTTATTTGATATTCAAGGGGTTTTCTAATAGAAAATCCCTTTTTTTTGCTCAACAAGTTTTACCTTTAGCTGTCAAAAACACTACTATGAGGTTGTATTTGTTATTTTATTGTTTATCCACCTTTATTGCCTTTTCGCAGAGCACGCATATGGATGAGTTGTATGCGCACCCCACTGATGTTTCAGATTGGCAGCCATCACCTGCGATCAATTACGTGACAACGAAGAGCAATTGCACCTTGAACAAAACCGTATTCGGTTGGCATCCCTATTGGATGAATGGCGCTGAGCAAAACTATCAATGGGATCTCCTCAGCGATCTGTGCTTCTTTGGCTACGAGGTTGATCCCGCAACAGGCAATGCAACGAGTACGCATGGTTTCGCAACTAACGATGCGGTAGATTCGGCTTTGGCTAACAATACGGACGTACATCTTTGTGTGATTTTATTTTCCAATCATGCTACTTTTTTCAGCAATGCTAGTGCGCAAACTACTCTTATCAATAATTTAATTTCCCTGATCCAAGCCCGCGGAGCACATGGGATCAATATTGATTTCGAAGGAGTTCCTTCTAGTCAAAGCGCCAACCTAACAGCTTTTATGATCAATTTGAGTACAGCTCTTCATGCAGCCAATCCAAATTATCAATTATCCATGTGTTTGTATGCGGTGGATTGGAGTAATTTGTTTGACGAACCCGCATTAAGTAATGTCGTAGATTTTTTCACGATCATGGGGTACGATTATTACTATTCAGGAAGCGCACAAGCCGGTCCCACCGATCCTCTCTACGGTTTTACCAATTCATACGATTATTCCCTTTCCCGGTCCGTTTCTTATTACATAAATGCTGGAATACCTGCTTCTAAATTAGTTCTTGGATTACCCTATTATGGTAGAGAGTGGGAAACAACATCAAATGCAATTCCAGCCAGTACAACAGGAGCGAATGTTTTTTCTAGAACCTATGATGTAGTTCGTACAAATACGAGCGGAAACTATATAAATCCAACTTACAATTCCCGTTCTTCCAGCAAAGGTTACATTTTTCAAAACGCGGGAACTTGGAGACAATGTTGGATCTCTGAGGCAAATGAACTCAAGGAACGCTATGACCTGGTAAATCGCCGTGGTTTGAAGGGTATCGGGATCTGGGCCTTAGGCTACGACGACGGATACACCGACCTGTGGCAGGCAATTGATGAAAAATTAACCAGCTGTAACTCTTGGAATTGTTCGGATACACTTTACGACGAAGGTGGTCCGGAAGTGAACTACTACAACAACGAATTGGTTCAATACACGATCAATCCTCCAGGAGCGGTTGCCATCGATGTGAATTTTTTAGAATTCGCCACGGAAGCAAACTACGATACACTCTGGCTCTATGATGGGAACACCACAACTTCGCCATTGATAGGAGCATTTCACGGAACGAATAGTCCGGGAGCGTTCACGACAACCAGTGGTGCATTAACTCTGCGTTTTAAATCTGATGGCGGTACGAGAGCTTCCGGATGGAAAATGAGTTATCAATGCATTCAAGACAACACGCCACCATCTATTCAGGTGAACATTCCGAATACGTGGCAGACACAAAATACGGTTGCTAGCATTCAAGCAAACGATGCTAGCGGAGTCTGGAAAACCTATTGGAACGCACATGCTCTTGTAAATAATACATGGCAAGGAAATGAAAATACGGGGCATGCCTACGAGTCCATGAATGTCCCCACCAACTGGAATCCAATCACCGGAAATTGGAGCTACACCGGTGGAAGCGTGGTTCAAATAGACGAAGCGAATGGCAATACCAATTTTGCTTTGCCGATGCCGTTGACAAGTTCTGACGATTATTTATTTGAATGGATCGGAGCAATTTCAGGTACAGGAACGAACCGTCGTGCAGGAATGCATTTCATGTGCAGTGATCTAAACTTACCAAATCGCGGAAATTCCTACTTCGTGTGGTTTCGTGTAGATTCCGATGTGATCCAATTATATGAAGTCACGAACGATGTTTTCAGTGTGGTTGCCAGTTTTCCATTCACTATTGATCCAGGACAGCCGTATCATTGTCAAACAACCTACAACTTGAGTTCCGGGAAGATTCGTTTGTACGTTGACGGCGTTTATGTGGGGGAATGGACAGATACGACGCCACTTGCACTGAGTACAGGAATTTCAATGCGCAGCGGAAACGCACAATTTCTGGTCGATCACGTGAGCGTATACACTGGTACGTATCCGAACAATCAGCTTTTGGTTGGTCCCAATGGACATTTCTTCACATGTAATCCAAGTGTTCCAGAGAAGAGTGGAAGGATACTGGTTCATTCGATTGACGTTTACAACAACTGGAGCGCTGACAGCAGTTATTACAATGTTGACTTCACCCCACCAGTATTGCAAATTCCAACAGAGGAAGTGATCGACAAAGACACTTTATTGAATACGAATTTATTGCAACTTTCGAATCTGATAGCTGTTGACACTAATTCAGGTATTTCGCAGCTACTAGCCTCGGTTGAAGACCTACTGAACGGAACAGAAATACTTTCTCCTTTTGTGGTAACGACTACCAATGAACAGCAGAATTTGAGTGGCTTGGTAAACCTAACGGACTATCGTATAAAATTGGTTGCAACGAATGGTGCAAATTTGAGTGATACGACTGTGAGTGATGGATTCAAATACATTTCTGATCTATCAGTAACAGAATCGAACCATGATGAATTAAATGTGTATCCTAATCCGTTTAAAGAAGAATTTGTGATCATTGGCCAACAAGGAAGTTATTTTGTTTTAAAAGACTTGAATAGCAAAACTGTAGTATCAGGAAACATATCGGAATCATTCTATGTGGTTAAATGCACGGAGCTATCTTCCGGCATTTACTATTTACAAATTGGTAATGAAGTGAAGAAAATTTCCAAGATTTAAAGTCAAAGAGCGTGCAGTGAAGGTGGTACCGATTGTACTTTATGTTTTATTTCCTTTACTGTGTATTCGTTTCTACATCTGGCTAATACGACAAATGCGTGTTAAGAACATTGCAAACCCACCATTTATTTGGCTTTTAATTGTCATCTTAAATTATGCGGCACTTGCGACCATCATACTGACTTCACTGATGTGGAAATGGTCGGGATTAGCGAGCCTTGGCTTTCTTTACGTTTACTTTCTCTCGCCATTTGTTGTCCTAATAACAACTTTCATTCAGTTTCCGACAAGGAATATTTCTGTGTATCACAAAACCTTGTTCATTTTTGGCATTTTTTACCTTGTAGCCCTGGGGCTATCATATATATTATTGATGAGATGAAAATGACTGTTCTTCTAATAAGAGCGATCATCTTGTTTAAATTTGTTCATTGTAGCTTTCAATCCCGAACACCGTTTGGGGTTTTCGGGGGACTTACTTTTCAAAATATTAGAGCACAAAAAAAGCCTCCCAGTTTCCTGAAAGGCTTTATAAAAGTGGCATCGAC
>CAYRVL010000062.1:0-1945 GCA_964427665.1 uncultured Fluviicola sp.
GACGCCGTAGCTGCCGGAGATGGCGCATTCAATACGTGAACGGAATTTTCGTGGAACTCGAAACGGAAGTCGTCGCGGGTATCTCCATCCTCAGCCAATAACAAGGCGCGTACCCCTGCTCTACCCGGATGAATGTCATCCATGGTCAAACTCGGGATCATGCGTTGCAAGGTTTTCAAGAACAATTTCTTCGAGAAGGCACGACGGTATTCGTCGATCCCGAATTTCATGTTGTTGAAGAACAATTTCCAAGTCCCCTTATAAGTCAAGGCATCTACCGTATCGCGGAAGGAGAAGTCTGTTTTTCCATAGCCTTCGCGCTTGAAGGTAAACACGGCATTCGGACCACACTCGATCTCGCCATTTGTCATACGCGTAAAGTGCACACCCAAGAACGGGAAATCTGGATTTGGAACAGGATAGATCAAGTTCTTTACTTTGTGCTTCGCTTGTTCGGTCAATTCGTAGTAATCGCCGCGGAAACCAACCACTTTTTCTTTCAATTTCACACCATCCTTACGCGCCAAACGGTCTGCTTGCAAACCACCACAGAAGATCAAAAATTTCGCTCCGATGTTCCCTTTGTTGGTAGCAATGATGGATTTTCCACCTGAACGCTCAATGCCGATAACCTCATGGTTCAGTTTCATGGCACTCTTCGGTTGCAAGGACAGGGCGATCTCAGCCATTTTTTCTGTCGCTCCGCGGAAGTCGATGATTCCCGTTACCGGAACCCAAATTCCTCCAATAGACTCCACATAAGGCTCGATCTCCTTCACTTGATCCGCAGAGATTTTCTCGATCCCTTCAATGCCATTCGCCAATCCGTTTTCGAAGATCTTGTCCATGTGCGGCAATTCGCTTGGATCGGTTGCAGCAACAACTTTTCCGCATACATCGTGTGCAATCTTGTGCTCGCGTGCAAAGGCTACCAACTCATGTCGACCAGACACACAATTCTTGGCTTTTAAGGAACCCGGCTTGTAATACAAACCTGAATGGATCACTCCGGAATTGTTCCCTGTTTGATGATCAGCTAGTTTTGACTCTTTTTCGATCAATACTACCGCAAGGTCCGGGTAGCGCGACTGTAATTTGTAAAACGTAGCAGCGCCAACAATTCCACCACCAATAATTGCAACATCGTAAGCCATAGTCTGAAATATTGGTGCAAAGATAACTTGAAAACAAATAAAAACATCCCGAAGCGACATTATGTAACTGGCGAACAGCAAAAAACTTCCCATCTTTGTCTTCATGCACACACCATCCACATTCGGAGAAACGGTCATTCAACCGATCGTTGAAAGCGACAATGTCCCTTTGGCGAAAATGATCCGTGAGGTTTTGACGGAATTCGGGGCGAACAAACCGGGTACAGTATTTACGGATCCTACTACGGACAATCTGTTTGCCTTGTTTCAAACGCCGCGTTCGCATTACTTCGTGGCCAAACATCAAGGTTCTGTCGTGGGCGCTTGTGGCATTTATCCAACGAAAGGCATGCCCGAAGGATGCACGGAATTGGTGAAACTCTATGTGAGTAAAACGTTTCGCGGAACGGGTTTGGGCAAACATTTGATGTTACTCAGCATTGAAGCTGCACGACAAGAAGGTTACAGCGAGGTTTACCTGGAAACCTTACCCGAATTGCACAACGCGATTGGTTTGTACGAACACTTAGGATTCGAATACCTGGATCAACCATACGGCGATTCCGGACATTTTGCCTGTGATATCTGGATGCGCAAACAGCTTATTTGAACACGCCGTAGTAAAGCGTACTGAAGCCAATGATCACCAAGATTCCAATGAGGTTGATGATCAATCCATTCTTCAACATGCGCGGCATGGAGATATAACCCGAAGAATACGCAATTGCATTGGGTGGCGTACCAACAGGCATCATGAATCCACAACTGGATGCCAAGGTCAAAGGAATGCA
>CAYRVL010000062.1:2045-8068 GCA_964427665.1 uncultured Fluviicola sp.
TTTTTCCGGCAATGATATCTTTAAAGATCCAGCCCAACACCACCAAGGTAAAGACGATCAAGATGCGCCACTGGTCCATGTTCAGTTTGTGCTTCTCGGCCTGAAATCCTTCTACTTGTTCGTACTTTTCTTTTCCTAAAGTAAAATAGAAGAACAAGGCTGTAAGCACCAGCATTAACACGGAAATCGGGAAACCGATCCAAAACCATTCGGCAAAACCGACCTTCGTCTCGAATTGCTTTTCCAGCAAGGACGCCATTTGCAAGTTCGGAGGTGAACCAACCAAGGTAGCCATGCCTCCGATGTTCGCTCCGTATGCAACGGACAACAACAAATAGATGGAAAAACGGCTCTTACGCTCAGCCTTTGGCATCAATTCAATGATCGCCACCGCCATCGGTAACATCATCAAGGCTGTAGCTGTATTGGAAACCCACATGGACAGAATTCCGGTGGCAAAGAGGAAACCGATCAAAATGCGCGGCTTGGAATGCCCTACCCGATTGATGATCGCATTCGCCACCACCAAGTGGATCTTCCATTTCTCCAGAGCTGTAGCCAACACAAATCCACCGAAGAACAGATACACCATTTTGTCACCGTATGATTGGGATAAGCCCGTCGAATCGATCAAACCAAGCGGAACTCCCAACACCCACGGAATCAAAGCGGTAACATAAATTGGAATCGCTTCTGTAAGCCATAAGACTACCATGAGAATACCCATCGTAAGCGCATTCCAGTAGTTCGTTGTAGCCTGATCCTGTTCCATGCTGTTTCCCAAAACGATCGAAATGACCGCCGCGATCAACATACCAACCAACACAAGTGACTTCCAATTTTTCATAGGCATAAAAAAAGCCCCCTAATGAGGGAGCTTAAAAATACATTTTACTGCGTGGATTACAAACCATTCAATTCTTCCACGAAGTAAATTCCTTTATCTTCCATTTGCTGGCGGATCGCCGGGAAATCTTTTTTCGACTTCGCAGCGTGAACCTTCGCCAAGATCTCATCACCAAAAGTCAATGCTTCTTCAATCAATTTTTCAGTTGCAGCTGTTTTAGCCGGGTTGTATAATTGAACTGAGAAACATTCGTCCAATACGTCAACGATCATTCCGTTGATCTGTTTTTTAATCACTCGCTTATTTGCCATGACATGAATTTATTTCCACAAAGGTAACCATTGCATTTCGATCGAACACAATCGAGATCAAAATTGTTTTTTTTCGTGATCCGTCGAATAGTTGAAAAATCACCTGCGGATTTGATTAATTTCGTTCTATGCATTATGCTATTGTGGATATCGAAACAACAGGTGGATCGGCGAAATCGTCGAAGATCACGGAGATTGCGATATTTAAACACGATGGCGAATCGATCATCGACTCCTTTACCACGTTGGTCAATCCTGAAATGCCGATTCCAGAGTTTATCTCTCGCTTGACAGGAATTTACGATGAAATGGTGAAGGAAGCTCCGAAGTTTTACGAGATCGCTAAGCAGATCGTAGAATTCACGGAAGATTGCGTTTTTGTTGCACACAATGTCGGTTTCGATTACGGCATCATCCGCCATGAATTCAAACAATTGGGTTTCGATTTCCGTCGTCCTCACCTGTGTACCGTTCGCTCAGCGCGCTACGTGATTCCGGGTTATGCTTCATACAGTTTGGGAAAGCTAGCCAAGGATCTTGGGATCAAGGTGAACGGCAGACACCGAGCTGGAGGTGACGCAGAAGCTACGGCACATCTGTTTCGTTTGCTCTATCAAACGGATAAGAATGGTTTGCAGACCTTTATTCAGGAAGATGTGAACCCGAAAGTGTTGCACCCCAATCTGGATTTGGATGCGTTAGACGAGATTCCCAATAAAACCGGAGTTTACAAATTCTACAACGATGTGAATCAATTGATCTACATCGGTAAAAGCAAACACATCCGCAAACGCATCGATCAGCATTTGCGAAACAACAAAACGTTGAAAGGAAATACGATGATGCAAGAAATTGCGCGCATCGAATTCGAATTGACCGGTTCCGAGCTGATCGCCTTGCTGTATGAATCGGAACTGATCAAGGCTCACAAACCGCTTTACAACCGCAAATTGCGACGTAACAACTACGTGTACGGACTATTCTCGTTTGTGGACCAGTCAGACTACATCCAGTTATACGTGGATCGCTTAAGCAAGAATACGCAATTGCCGTTGACAACCTTCACAACGAAAAAAGAGGCAAACGATTACATGTTCCACCTGCAGGAAAACCACCAGCTTTGCCTGAAACTCTGCGGCATGGAAAAAACACCGAATTCCTGTTTTGGTTACCAGATCAACAAATGTCACGGTGCGTGTGTGGGAGCAGAAAGTGCAGAAAGTTATAATGAACGGGTTAACGAGTTGATCGCGCAACTGACCTTTGATGAACAGGAGTTTTTCCTTGTTGAACCCGGACGGGACAAACGTGAAAAGTCTGTTATCTGGATCAAGAACGGTTCGTATCAAGGCTTCGGTTTTGTCCCTTATTTCGCGTTGAAACAAAACCCATCCAACTGGTTGCGGTATATTGATCTGCGACCTGAGGATAAAGATGCGCGAACGATCTTGCGTTATTTCATGCGTAAGTATCCGGATCTCAACAAAAAAATCATCGGTTAGACGTTTTCCGATCTTTTCGGGATAGCGTATACACCAATACCCACAACAACATTAACGGCAACACGACGATCATTCAGGTCTTTTCTTATGCGATGATCGTTTTCCAAATTGGTTGTAAAAAAAAAGCGCCGGACATAATCCGACGCTTCTATGGAATCAGTTCCAAGATTATTTGGCTTTCGCTTTAACAGCTTTGCGCTTGAATGTTTTTGTAAAGTCAACCAAGATTGGTGTTGCCACACACAAGGAAGAGTAAGTACCGATAACTACCCCAACAAGCAATGCAAACAAGAATCCTTTGATTGCAGGTCCTCCGAACAAGAACATCACCAACAATACCACAAACAAGATCATGGAAGTATTGAAGGTACGACTCAAAGTCTTGTTCAACGAGTCGTTAATGATCTGCTTCGCATTTTCGGTTTCGCCTTTGATATTCAAGTTCTCTCGAATACGGTCGAAGACGATCACGGTATCGTTCATGGAATAACCAATAACTGTCAAAATCGCAGCGATAAATGCTTGATTCACGTCCATGTTGAATGGAAGGATTCCGTGCAACAACGAGAACACAGACAATACGAAGATCACGTCGTGCACCAATCCGAGAATAGCACCCAAAGAGTATTGCCACTGACCGAAACGAATCAAGATGTAGGCAAAGATCGCCAACAAGGAAAGTGTGATCGCTTTGGTAGCCGAAGTCCACATTTGCTCAGAGACAGAAGCTGAAATCGAGCGAGAATCGGTGATCTCGTATCCTCCGATCTTTTCTTTCATTCCATCTAAACCTTCTTTCAACTTAGCAGTCACCTCCGGTGTAGCGGCATCATTTGCCAACAAGTAGTTGGTAGTGATCTCCAAGTTGTAGCTGTTAGACTTCGTCTTCACCTCTACAGAAGATGCGTCTTTTGCACCTTTCTCTACGAACACTTTCGACAATTCTTCTTCTACGAAGTCAACATCTGCGACTTTCTCTACTTTCACACCAAAGGTACGTCCACCTGTAAACTCCACACTTTGTTTCAATCCACGTGTAAAGAATGAACCGATACCGGCAAGCGTAATCACGATTGAGAAGATGTAGAAATACTTGCGTTTTCCAACCCAGTCAAAATTGAAATTCTTGAACAAATTGTGTGTCATTCCCGTTGAGAACGTCACCTCTTTCCCTTTCTCGATCATGGATGAGATCATCAATTTTGAGATCACGATCGCAGAGAACACCGAGGTAAATACACCAATGATCAAGGTCGTTGCAAAGGATTCGATCTCACCCGTACCGAAGATCTTCAAGATCACCGCAGAAAGGATATGCGTCATGTTCGCATCGATGATCGCCGGCATCGCTTTGATGAAACCAACACCAACTGACTCGCCTGTTGCTTTTCCGATGGCTTGTTCTTCTTTGACACGCTCAAAGATCAAGATGTTCGCATCGACCGCCGTACCGATCGTCAATACGATACCTGCGATACCCGCCATTGTCAATACCGCTCCAAAGGAAGCCAAACATCCGAAGATCAATACGACGTTTACCAACAAGGCAACGTTTGCGATCAAACCTCCTTTTCCGTAGTAGAAGTACATGTAAATGAATACAGCCAAGAATGCGAAAGCAAATGAGATCAAACCAGACTTCGAGTTCTCTTGTCCGATCGTTGGACCAACTTTCGTTTGCTCCTTGATCACACATGGTGCAGGAAGCGCACCACCGTTCAACAATCCTGCTAGGTCGTCTGCATCTTCAATAGAGAATGAACCAGAGATCTCGGTGTTACCACCACGGATTGGTTCGTTTACCATCGGTGCCGAGTATACCACGTTATCCATCGTGATCGCAACCTGACGGTTTACATTGCGCTCTGTCATTTGCGCCCATTTTTCTGCTCCGTCGATTGTCATGGAAACAGAAACCGTGTTTTGGAATTTCGTTTGATCGTAAGAACGACCCGCATTTTTGATATCTGAACCTCCAACCGGAGCTTTTCCATCTGCCGGCATACGAATCGCATACAAGGCCAATACATTCGGACCACTGATCCCTTTTTCAGGTTCTGCAGACCACATCAATTCCAAATCTGCAGGCAATTTTGCACGCACATCAGAACGACGCAAGATCGCACTAACTTCGTCTTTATTCTCAGGCAACACCTCTCCCAATCGACTTTCAGGATAACGCGTATCTGCAGTGATTTTTAAGTAATCAAACAATCCTTTTTGATTGCCTTTCAAGGACAAGGGCTTCACCGCTGCTTTTTTCGCTGAATCCTTTTGAGCAACCAATAAAGAATCTTTTCCGGTAGAATCTTGTGCAACAGTAGTGGTGTCAACTGCAACTTCTTCCACTTTGATCTCTTGTGTTTTTGAGATCAAGTTCGCATCGCTCAATTCACGCTGAATTTCAGCCAAGCTGTATGTTTCGAACAACTGAAGATTAGCTGTAGACTGTAATTTTGCTGCTACCGTAGCTTCATCCTGAACACCAGGAAGCTCGATGTACAAACGGTTGCTATTTGCTTCTTTTTGGATATTTGGTTGCGCAACACCGAATTGGTTGATACGCTTGCTCATGATCTGCTCCACGCCTTCCATCGAACTGGAAACTTTGTCGCGGAAGTATTTCTCAACGTCTTTATTGGAAGAAGTGATCGACAATTCTTTCACTTCAGAAATAGAAAGATCTTTCACCAATAAACGGTTCGGGTTCTTCTTCTCGTATTCTGCAATGAACAAATCGATAAAATCTCCACCGGTTGTGGTATGCTTCGCGTATGCTTTATCAAACGGAATTCGGAAGTTCAGATCACGCTTGTTGCGTGCGTAGCTTTCGATCAACTGCGGAACGGAGATTTCCAAAGTAACGGACATACCTCCTACCAAGTCCAAACCAAACGCCAAAGAACGCGCCTTTACGTCTTTGAATTTAGTACCCAAAATCGGATAAACAGGAGTTTCTGCTTTTTCTTTCAACACTTCGTTCAGGAAAGCTGCCTTCGCCAATTCATACGATTCAGGTTTGCTGAAATCGATCTCCGTATTGTTTGGCAAAATGTACTTGTTATCTGTAGACTTTGATTTTTGAATCGCTTCTTCAACGCGCGCTATTGCTTGTTGTTCAGCCTCTTTTTCTACATTCAATGTAACCCAGGTAAACGATAATTGATACACACAAACGGCAGTCAAAACTATCGTCAGAAACCAGAAAAATCCTTTATTACGCATGTTTTTTCTTCTTATTTAAGCCCGCAAATATAGAATTTACCGCTATCAATGTCAACTTAATAGAAAAAGGTTTTCATTATTTTATTCACGGCAGCTTGTTTTCTCAAAATTATTGTCCATATACAAAAAAAGCAGCCC
>CAYRVL010000062.1:8168-16745 GCA_964427665.1 uncultured Fluviicola sp.
AAGGTTCCTTGCGTGTTGTAGGCGTTCATATCCCACTCTTTTAATTTCGTTGGTGCGAATACCATTTTGATCGTGCGGTTATTCTCCTCAACCAATTCCGCGCGATTTCCATCGATCAATCCTGTCCAGATGTCTTGCAGCGCCCAAGGTCCTGATTGACTCGGACCTACCCATCGTTCATAACGACGCACAACACGCCCTTCATTATCAATCAATGTATCACCGATGATAGCTTTCACAAAATAAACGAAACTTTGATCCTGGTTCACCTCGACATCCACGCGGCGCTCCTGAACACTGTAGATCACGAAGCGTCCTTGATCCAGAGGAAAATAATCAAAATGAAAATTGTGTGGTGCAGTGTCTTTTTTACAAGCTACAAGCGCAAGCCCCAAGAACAACGTGAAAAAAATCTTTTTAATCATGGTCGTGTAAGTACGACCAAATTTACGCATTTGGATTGATTTTCCATGAGTGATTTTCAGACCAATACGCTCATTGATCAAATGGCAGCATTCGCTGAATAATTATCCATTTGGGTCGATGCCTTTCTCCTTGCACTGTTTCAAGCGATCCTCCAAGCGCTTTCCTTCGAGTAATTCGCCGTAGCAAAAATACTTACGTCCGATTTCTTTCCCGGTTTGGTCGTGTGCCAATTGCCAACCGTGAGGAACGCCTTTTTTATAACGTTCCGTCATCATGGGTTTTCCATTCGGATGATTGGTCACCATAACTCCTTCTTTGGCCCCGTTCACGTATTTCACTTTGCTTTTGATAACACCGGTATCGAAATACTCGATCACATCCCCATCCAAAACCCCGTTCTTGTAGGTGGACGTCTTGGCCACTTTCAAACTCTTGTCATTTGGATCCTCCGGCACGTAGTACACCGTTGTGAGTCCGTGTAATTTTCCTTTCACATAAGATTCCTTCAAGCTTTGTCTGCCACTCGGACCGTAATAATCCCAAACAGAATCCTTTTCTTGATTGCGATAGATCCCTTTGGCCATCAGCACCCCGTTTTCATGGTACATCTTCGCCGCTGAACGCCCGGTTTTCTCTTCATGCACCACCACTGCTTTTACCTTTGTAGAAGGATAATAGTAAGTAAATGTTCCAACAGGTTTATCGTCTTTGAATTGACCTTTGTATTCGAATGCACGCGATTTTGGATATGTTTTTTGCCAAGGACCTTGTTTTTTACCATTCGCATCGACGCGATTTATGGATTGTGCCAAAAGTCCCCCAAGAAAAAACAGTGCAAAGAAAAAAGTCAAGATCGATTTCATGATTCAAGATGTTTTATAAACGCTAAAAGTGACGTACAGTTCAGATCAGCCTGATCATACGGAGCTTCGTCGTGTGGGATGAACACAGTTTTCATGCCAAGTTTGTTCCCGAATTCAATGTCTGAATGAGAATCTCCGACCATCACACTTTTTGAAAAGTCAATTTCCGGAAAATCTTGCTGTGCTAAAAATGCCATTCCTGTATTCGGTTTCCGCAACGGACTGTTTTCTCGAGCCAAAGCCGGAGCGTGGTAAAACTGGTCGATATGTGCGTTCGATTGAGCGAGCATGGTATTGCAATAAGCGTGGATCTCGAAAAGGTTACGTTCGGTCATGATACCTTTTCCAATTCCTTGCTGATTCGTTACTACAACCACACGACCAAACAACTGATTTGCCTGCGCAATAGCTTCAGATACTCCGGGAAGTAATTCGAATTCGTTTGTTGTTTTTACGTAATCGCCCATGAGACGTACGTTCACAACGCCATCCCGATCCAGAAAAAGCGTCCATGTGTGATCAATCCCCCACAGCATCAGATTTCCTTTTCTACCAAATAAACGTTGCGCGTACTGCTATTTCGACCGATCAACTCGGCAATGAATCCAGTTAGGAAGAATTGTACTCCCATGATCATCGCTGCGAGGCACACGTAAAATTCGGTTCTGTCCGCCAATTTTTTCGCGTCCGTATCGAAGAATAACTTGACAATTCCCAAGTAGAATACCAACCCAAAACCGATGATGAATAACAAAGTACCGATTGCTCCAAAGAAATGCATGGGTTTCTTACCGAATTTCCCCATGAACACCACCGTCATCAGATCCAACGGCCCATTCAAAAAGCGATTCAAACCAAATTTCGTAACACCGTATTTACGCGCTTGATGGATCACCACTTTCTCACCGATCCGATGAAATCCGGCATATTTTGCCAACGCGGGAATGTATCGGTGCATATCGCCATACAATTCTATACTCTTTACCACTACGCGTTTATAGGCTTTCAGTCCACAGTTGAAATCGTGCAAGTGAATTCCTGTCAAACGGCGTGCAGCCCAGTTGTATAGTTTCGTTGGAATCGTTTTTGACAAGGGGTCATACCGTTTTTGCTTCCATCCGGAAACAACGTCGAAATCCTCCTCGGTGATCATGCGGTACAATTCCGGTAACTCATCCGGAGAATCCTGAAGATCTGCATCCATGGTTACAACAACATCCCCACGAACGGCTTCGAAACCTTTTTGCAAAGCAGCCGATTTCCCATAATTGCGTTGGAATTTGATCCCGCGCACATGTGGATCAGCAGCCTGTAGCTGTTCAATGATATCCCACGAACCATCGCGACTACCGTCATCTACAAAAACCACTTCATAGTTCCACTGCTGCGCCGTAACTACGCGAACGATCCAGCTATGCAACTCCGGTAATGACTCCGCTTCATTGAATAATGGAACGACAATCGATATATGTGGTGTTTTTTCCAAACTATAGACTTTGTGTCAAAATTAATACTTCTGCTGAAATCGCTATACGCACATTCCGGATTACAGTTTCAAAATGCGGTGGCTTCTTCCTTCCCATTGAATAAAATAGACGCCAGCATCCAGATCTGACAGATCAATCTCAACATGGGAACCGTCGATCACTCCTTGTTTTTTGGATCTTCCGTGGATATCCAACACTTCAAAATTCGTCTGACTTTGTCCGGTGATCCGCACCCGATCATGTGTAGGATTTGGGTATAGCACACCGTCCGTTTTTTCAGTCTCATTCAGCGACGCCAATGGTGTATTCGTAACGCTGAATCGGTCGAAAGCGCCATCCGTAATGTTTCCATCTGCCGGTTGATCTCCAATGGTAACGATCAATTGCATGGTGGACGTAACAGGCATAAAATCCAATACGCGTTTGCTCATTGCTTCCCAAGTCGCATAATAGATCTCCGGACCAATAAAATCGATCCGTGCCAGCTCCGATCCATTGCTCAAATAAACTACCATCGAATCATTGATCAAATTCGGACCGTGATAATTGAAGAAAAAACGCTCGTAATTGATGTACGGATCAGCCATGCCTGTTAAATCGAAGGTTGGGGAGATCAAACGCACGATCCCTTCATCAACATCATCCAAGTTGGAATCGTAACTTGCCGCATTTCCGGTAACGTAGGCTTGGTCGCCACAATCATAAACTGCATCCTGTTGTGGTGTCGCATTCGTAAAATTGTAAAACGGCACTCCGCGCTCCCAAAATCCGGTTGTTGCATTGATTGAACTCGATGTCCAGCCGAAATCGAATGTAAAATCATCGTAATATCCCGACTGCAATTGCACAGAGATCGCAGTGGTCTGAGGATCGATCTGCACTTCTTCACAATGCGTTACAAATCCCCATTTTCCAACAATTAGTTGGTTCGAGCCTTGATAAAATGCTTGAATCACGGACTCACCAAATCCATCTGTTTGATCTTCTACCGTCAATTCCGGATGTATTAACTTTACATTTGCCCCAATGATCGGATTGCCATTTTGATCCTGTACGGTCACAGTTATGGGTTGCGGAATGATCGGCACCAGATCAAAGGTATCGATCGTCAACACGTTGTTTTGGAAGTTCACAGTTACTGTCTGTGGATAATACGCCGGTTTGGATATCGTCACTTGTTGCGAACCGGTAACAACTGTTCCCACGCCAAAATCACCATTAATATCGGTCAGATCTGTATGCTGATTTCCCTGAATCGTGATCGTAACGTTCAACAACGGCTGCGCATTCGACGCATCGCGTACATGTCCTTCAAACCACGCTGCGCCCACCAAATTCGATTGAAGAATGAACAAGCCTTGCGTCATATCAGAAGCCAGATAGATTCCGGATTCAAAGAACGGATATACACCCCAGGATCCATCAAACACACCCGCCTCACTCGGATGCGTGTCGTAATAAGCGATCTCCACCAAATTATGAGGTCGTCGCATGTCGTGAATGACGATTCCTTCCGTGTAATATGAGGTTGCGATCAAACTGTCGTGCACAATGAACGAATTATGTGGGATAGGAATTCCGGCCGGATTGCTTTGAATGCGATCCAGTTCCTGAACATTCATCGGATCGGATACGTCATATAGCGTCACAAAAGCATCGATCACCTCGTCGGTGGTTACTGCATATTGATCATTCGATGTCACCCAGACATTGTGCGTAAACGCATTCGGCGTGATCTTCGTGTTCAACAACACCGGATTGGAGCGGTCAGATACATCAATAATTGATAGCAGACCGTCTGAAATGTGTGCGCCATACAGCAAATTTCCTTGAGAGAACGCATCGTGGCAATACCAATTATCAAACTCCCCTACTTCGATCGGTGCCATGGGATTCGTGTGCAAATCCAAAATGATGATACCACCATTTCCGCGATTCGCGCCACAGATGTATCCCCAACCCTGAACCGGATCGATAAAAATATCGTGTGCACTTTGCCATTCGTTCCCTATCGGACCGGTGTAGTATGCTGTCGGTAACACATTCGACGCTGGCAAGGGCGAAAGATCTATGATCAACAAACCATCTTCCGCTTCTGTAGTAATGTAAGCATAATCTCCGTACACCTGCAGGTCGCGCCAAATGGACTCTGTTCCCGGTTCCCAAAATATCTCCACCGGATTACTCGGATCAGCTAAACTAACAATGGAAGTTCCTTTTGTGGTTCCGACGAGTGCGTATTCTACTCCCGTTTCATCCGTATACCCCCAACAATCATTCAAATTGGCTTGATGCAAGGCTTGGTAATTCACATGTGAAAGAGAATCCATGTGTAAACTTTGAGCAAACATGTTTTGATTTGAAACCAAACCAACCACAACTACTAAAAGTGTTTTCAGGAAATTCCGGGTACCTGTGTGCATATCACAAAATAAAAATGGCGGCAATAATGAATACCAAAATGATCACAATATATTGCCAAACATCCACAAAATAAGGGAAGTACTTTTTGTATGTTTCTTTCAATGACATAATACGAAGATACGATTTTTTTGAGCTCATTTCATGTGATGCAACTGTAAATTTGACAGGTGAAAAACACTTAAACTGTCAAATTGACTGGTAAAATGCACGCATTTTGGATTGGTGCATGATTTGACGAACGCAAGTCAACAATAAAAAATGAAAATGGACTTTAATCAGTTTACCATTAAATCGCAAGAGGTCTTGCAAGCTGCACAGCAACTCGCTGAAGCTTCCAATCACCCGAGCATTGAAAACGCACACTTGTTGAAAGGTGTTTTTCAAGAAGACAAAGATGTTGTTCCGTTCATTTTGCGTCAATCGCAAGTGGACCAAACGACCTTGGAGCGCGCTTTGGAGAGTATCCTTACTTCCATGAGCAAAGTTTCAGGCGGACAACTGATGTTGGGTCAAAAAGCCCAGCAAACATTGAATCAAGCCATTCAATTGTCGAAACAACAGGGAGATGAATATGTATCTGTAGAGATGCTGTTTCTCGCTTTGATCGAGAGTTCCGATCAGATCGGACAATTGTTGCGCGACGCGAAATTGAATAAATCAACCGTATTAAAACACATTATGGACTTAAGAAATGGAGAGAAAGTAACTTCAAATCAGCAAGAAGGAACTTACAAATCATTGGAAAAATATGCGAAGAACCTCAACGAATTGGCCAAAGCCGGGAAATTGGATCCGGTGATTGGTCGCGATGACGAAATTCGACGTGTGCTACAAATCCTTACCCGACGCACCAAGAACAATCCGATCTTGATCGGTGAACCCGGTGTTGGTAAAACCGCAATTGCAGAAGGCATTGCACACCGGATCATCGATGGAGATGTTCCTGAGAACTTGAAATCAAAGATCGTTTACTCACTGGACATGGGAGCCTTGGTTGCCGGAGCAAAGTACAAAGGTGAATTTGAGGAGCGCTTGAAATCAGTAGTGAAAGAAGTGACTTCCGCAGACGGAGAGATCATCTTATTCATCGACGAGATCCACACACTTGTGGGAGCCGGTGGCGGTGGCGAAGGAGCGATGGACGCGGCAAATATCTTGAAACCAGCCTTGGCGCGTGGTGAATTGCGTGCAGTGGGTGCTACAACACTAAACGAATACCAGAAGTATTTCGAGAAGGACAAAGCCTTGGTACGCCGATTCCAACCTGTTTTGGTGGATGAACCGGATACGGAAGACGCTATCTCGATCTTGCGTGGAATCAAAGAAAAATATGAGAACCACCACAAAGTATTGATCAAGGATGCCGCGATTATTGCAGCGGTGGAATTATCTCAACGCTACATCACGGAGCGCCACTTGCCGGATAAAGCGATCGACTTGATCGACGAGGCTGCATCCAAATTGCGAATGGAGATCAATTCCAAACCGGAAGAATTGGATGAATTGGATCGCCGCATCATGCAGTTGGAGATCGAACGCGAGGCGATCAAGCGCGAGAACGACACGAAGAAATTGGAACATCTCGGCAAAGAATTGGCAACTCTCGAAGAACAACGCAATGCTTTCAGAGCGCGTTGGCAAGCCGAACGCGATGTGGTGGAAGGTGTTCAAAAAACCAAAGAATTGATCGAACAATTGAAATTGGAAGCCGATCAAGCAGAACGCGCCGGAGATTACGGTAAAGTAGCCGAGATCCGCTACGGACGTATTCAGGAAGCTGAGAACAAATTGGAAGAGGCTAAAAAGCAACTTATTGAGATGCAAGCGAATTCCAAATTGATCAAAGAAGAAGTAGATGCCGAAGAGATTGCTGACGTGGTTTCGAAATGGACAGGAATTCCAGTGTCGAAGATGATCGAAAGCGAAAAATCCAAATTGTTGCGCTTGGAAGACGAATTGGGCAAGCGCGTGATCGGACAAGAAGAAGCGATCGAGGCATTATCCGATGCCGTACGACGCAGCAGAGCCGGATTACAAGATATGCGCAGACCAATCGGATCGTTTATTTTCCTGGGTCCTACCGGAGTTGGTAAAACCGAATTGGCCAAAGCACTTGCAGATTTCCTATTCAACGACGAAAACGCCATGACGCGCATCGATATGTCGGAATACCAAGAGAAACACAGCGTGAGTCGCTTGGTGGGAGCGCCTCCGGGATACGTGGGTTACGACGAAGGTGGTCAGTTGACCGAAGCCGTGCGACGCAAGCCCTACTCCATCGTGTTGCTGGACGAGATCGAAAAAGCGCATCCGGATGTCTTCAACATTTTGTTGCAAGTATTGGATGACGGTCGTCTGACGGACAACAAAGGTAGAACCGTGAACTTCAAGAATACGATCATCATCATGACTTCGAACATGGGATCGCATTTGATCCAGGAATCTTTCGAAGGCGTGAAAGAAAACGACTTAGATGAGGCCTTGCAAAAAGCAAAATTCAAAGTCCTGGAATTGTTGAAACAAACGATCCGACCGGAGTTCTTGAACCGTATCGACGAAACGATCGTCTTCACACCATTGAACAAACGCTACGTGCGCCAGATCGTGCAGTTGCAATTGAACCAGTTGAGTAGCATATTGCAAGAAAAAGGAATCCGCATGCACTTCACGGAAGAAGCGAAAGCACACTTGGTGGAAGCCGGTTACGACCCGCACTTTGGAGCACGACCTGTGAAACGCGCGATCCAGAAACAAGTGTTGAACGAGTTGTCGAAAGCCTTGTTAGCGGATAAGATTGACGTGAACCAAGTAGTAGTAATGGATATTTTCGACGGCAAGATCGTCTTTCGCAAACCGATAACGGAAGCTGAAGAGGTCGCATCATAAAGACAAAAAAAGCTAAAATTAAAGGCAAGGAACACCCAGTTTCTTGCCTTTTTTACATTTGTCGGGTAAAACCGCACACGCATGATCAAACGCTATTGGAAACGCTTCGTACTGGGAATGCTCCTGGCACTTGGTATTTGGTTCTTCGGCTCCAATTGGGCCATAGAATCGAACGCAGCCGACAAACTATACGACTCCGTTGCTGTTTGTCCGAAAGTGAAAGTTGGCTTGTTGTTGGGCACTTCCAAAACCAGTAGAGGTGGCGGAGACAATTTGTATTTCGTGCATCGTATTGAAGCCGCAGTGGCACTTTTCAAAGCCGGAAAGTTCGGTTACATCATCGTTTCCGGAGACAATGGTACGGAATCCTATAACGAACCAAAGGACATGCGCGATGCCTTGATAGCAGCAGGTATTCCGGAAGATCGTATTGTTTTGGATTACGCCGGTTTCCGCACACTGGATTCGATGGAACGCGCCTTGAAAGTATT
>CAYRVL010000063.1:0-4926 GCA_964427665.1 uncultured Fluviicola sp.
TTTGAACCGTACTTCGGTCGTAAAAGTCCTGCCCGTGCAAGGTGTGATAAGTTCCAAAAACCGTTAGAAGCGGGAGAAGTAGTTTTTTCATGTAAACAAGTTTCCGCTTTGGATGTCTTGCACGCCCATTGGTTTAATACTGTCTGAAAAAATCTTATAAGAATAGTTTTGGCTCGAACACTTCGTTTGTGATGGAAATAGCTCCGTTCATTCCGGACAGTCCACGTAAACCATTCAAGCCACGAGCACCATCAAAGGGAACCGACTGGTTAGGATGGGGAGTTCCTGCTTTTCCACCATTGCCGCCTGTACCATTATCGCCACCACGACCACCATTTGCAGAAAAGATCAATTTTTCGCGATAGTCGGCCGCAGAAGGATGGATCACACAACGAATATTTCCACCGCTACCGCCATTCCCGCCATTTCCTCCCTGGCCACCGCGACCACCGTTTCCAGCGTATTTGATCTTATTTCCGGATGTCTCGAAATTTTTACCATTTCCGCCATTTCCACCATCACCGCCGTTTCCACCATTGGCCCCATCGGCCGACAAGGAAAAGGTCGCGTCGCCGACAATGTTATACTTCGCAACTTGACCAGTCGATAGATTATTGACGTAGAAAAACAGCGTTCCTGTAGAATCCTGCCACACATAAATCTCGTAATTCTGACCCGGCTCGCCGTGTTGCCCATGCTGTCCGGCCTCTCCTTCACGACCATCGCGCAACAGGACCTCGGATCTTCCATTGCTTCCCCTATTCCCATTTTGTCCGCGACGAGCCGTTGTTGAGATGTTCAACGGAGCTCTGAAATTGATGTACATGGTATCGAAGGATTCTACAAAATCCTCATTCTTGTCGGTATAACGCAAGGAAACAGGTACTTTTTGAACCAAAAACGCACTTGGAACCGTTGTCACCACGATGCGTTCTTTGTTGACCTTAACATCTACATTCGGTGAAAAGGACAAATTAGCTTTGTTTTTGAAACAAGTTTGTTCTCCGGAACGCATTTCTGCACAAATAGTCCCAGTGATTGGTGTTTGGTAGTTCGTTGGCTGATAGGAATCGTAATCCACAATCAAGCGTTCAACATCATTCACTTTGATACGACGACTATTGCCACAACCGGAAATAAACGCCATTCCTAAGAACAAAACCGATATTTGAAGAAACCTGAACGTGTGCATAGTCGCTATAAATTTGGTACGAATATACACAACCGGTCAAGAATTATTCCATTTCACCTGATTTCGTATGAAACACACGGAAACACATCTTAGCGAACTACTAATACAGGGATATGTGCAAAGTATCTTTCATTGACCAAACACACCAAAGTCAGCATTTGACTGGTAATCTCAGGACGCAATTCCACTTCGAACGAATCTGTTTCTGACGTAACAGTAACTTGTCCGCCTTGCACGTATTGGCCGGCAGCATTTACGAAATAATAGGTCAATTCTCCCGGTGTAACATGTTGAAGTGAAACACGCATTTTCTTTTTCACCGGATTGGGATGCACATAAATTTGGAAGGCATTGGCTCCATCGATCTCTTGTAAACTCAACTGATCTTCCGGATACAACCAGACTTCAAATAAGTTGGAAGACGCTTCTGAATTCTGAATGGAATTGGTCGAAAACGGATGCTGGGTACTGGATTTCAATCCTCCAAAAATGTGACCGATCATCACACTATCTCCTATAATTCCTTGCTGGTAGATCATCCCGTGATGGGAATGCGGTACCGAAGTGTTGAGAATGAATTCAGCACTAGCACCCAAATATCCCGGCATTTCTATCGGAAATTGCGCCTCGTACAAACTGTCATTACTGGCGCGTGTAAGTCGACTGATCGTTTTAACAAAAGGAACCTGATCATCTTGAATTAAGTTTCCGTTGTTGTAATAATATTGACTCATACCGCCAAAGAACAAGGTATGATTTTCATGCAGCACCGAGTCGTATATAGATGCAACGGCACTGTGGTAATGACTCAAATATTGATTAAACGTTGTGCGTGGTGTATGTCCGGTAGGTTTAATATCCACCGGGTACAGGAACGGCAAGTCGACACCGATTTGAAATACACCACTCGAGATCATAAATCCATCGGTTCCGTCCGGAAAATGTTGAGGAACCAAATTGTAATCCCGGCGATGCAAGTGGATCGGATCATTCACGGCTTGATAGCTGGTCACTTGCGGCACAGTTCCGCTATTATTGACGGTAAACTTGCGGATCTCATTGGTATAGGACTGCGTATATGTCGGATTATTCATGGGATTGTAACGTCCATCAAAGCGATGACCACCAACAAGTACCAAAGCAGTATCCATCCACTCCAGATGTCCGCCGGTTACAGCAAATCGCTGATCTGAAACTGTCTTGAAATTTGCAGAAATATCTGCGCCATTCATGATATCTTGCACCAAAACGTCCAATTGAACAGTCGTCAATTGCGGGTACGTGATGTGATCCTGCGCACTGGCTGAAAATCCATATCCTCCGACGATGTAAAGCGTATCTCCCAATTGATGAAAATTCATATTGGTACTTTGCAATTGTTCAAAAACCGAAGTGGATTGGGTTGGCAACGGAACTTGCCAAAATTGTTCATTCACCGGATCAATACAAAAAACCGAAGTATTGTTCTGATTTTCCGGAAAAGCACTGAAAGGTTGTCGCGCATGAATGCCATCCAAACGTCCGCCGATGACGATCCATTTTCCATTCACTTGTCCGAAAGCATACGAATGTATTCCGGGAAGACCGGGAATCGTTTTGGGTATGACCTTTAATCCAAATGGAAAATTGACTTGTGCATGCACATTCAATACAAAGAAAAGCGCGAAAAGTCCGAAAAGAAGTGCCTTCATGTGTGGAAATAATTAGTTGTAACGAATGTACAGGGTGCCTTCGAATTGCGTTGTAACCCAGGTTACACAAGATCTATGACCGCCAAATACAAAATCAATTGAATTTCAAGGAGTAATGTCTACTTTTGCAAAAAAATGATTAAACATGAGACTTTTCCTCTTCCTTTTATGTCTTCCGATTGTTGGATTGGCACAAAACTGGACCGGCGCAATCAATTCAGACTGGAACAATGCCGCAAACTGGTCGACTTGGCCGCTTAATGGCGCAGATATTACCATCGATCCGGCAACGTTTAGCGGTGTAGCTGCTATGCCGGTGATCGCAAGTAATTCCGTGTTCTCGCCGGGAATGGTATTGGTTCAAAACGGTGCCGTGCTAACAATTCAAGCGAACTTGACAACACAAGATGATTTTGAAGTCCTGGGTGCTGGAACACACGTGGAAATGGATCTGGGAACGGTACAAGTCAATCCTGGGAATGGCGGACGCTTGATCGTTGATCTGGGTGCAACTTGGACGATGGATAACGGAAATTTGCAGGTTGACGAACGTTTCATTGCCGGTGAAGATGCGGTGATCACGATCAACGGTGGAACTGCCGCTACCGGAGAACGTCTGCTCATGGATTTGGGAGGTGCTTTCGTGCAAAATGGCGGGACCGTTAACGTAGCAGCTGTATTCGCAATGGCAGATGGAAATGCGAATGGAAATAGTTCTTACACGCTCAACAACGGTACATTGAACATCACCGGAGAAATGGCTTTTGAGAATGAAGCCGGAAACTTCGAACCGACTTTTACACAAAACGGAGGAACAGTGACCCTGAATGGCGATCTTTTCTGGTTTGGAATGGCACCGGGACTTGGAACACCGCGCATGAAACTTTATGGAGGTACATTCTCGGCAAACGGACTCATTGAAAACATGGTGGCTAGTACCGTCAACCTCTATTTACTGCTTGATGGGAATGCACAATTCAACTATTCAGGTAGTATTTGGAACTTGCTGCACGCGACCGATTCCATCATTCAACGTGGAAATGCGCAGTTAACCTTCACAGGGACCGCAACCCTGACGAATCCGGGGGTGTTTTGGGCCGAAAATGGAGTTGAAACCAATTTCATGGGGCAAACAACCTTGAACGGAACAGGAAGTTATCAATTCGCGACGATCGATTTGGGAACAGCCAAAACACTGACGCTTAATCAATCCATCGCGTTCAGTAAAAACATCTACCCGAATGGCAATTTCGTAGCCAACACACACACCGTTACAGCAAATGGCTCCGGATCACAAGAGATCTTGGGTTCTCAAGTACTGAACTTGTATAACCTGACCGAAGCACAAGCTGCCGGACAAATGTTGAACATCTCAAGTAATGTAAGGGTGAACAACCACCTGCAGTTGAACTCCGGTTATGTTCAGGTGCCAACAACTGCAGTATTTTCGCTAAGCGATAACGCCACCAGTTCTAGCGGTTCTCCTGCCAGTTTCATTGATGGAACATGCACCAAAATAGGGAACGATGCGTTTCTATTCCCACTCGGTCACAACGGATTTTATGCTCCTTTGTCTATCGGCGCTCCGTCTCTTGTAAATAGCGTATTCGAAGCCAAGTACACCGCGCCAACCCCGAACAACACAAATGTGATCAGTCCCTTGAGTTCGGTGTTTCCAAGTGGATTCTGGACGGTAAACAACCCTATCGGTGCCAGCAGTGTTCCCATTTCCTTACATTGGTACGATGCGACACAGAGTGCAGTTTTTGACTGCGCGAACGTAACCGTCGCCCAATTTAACGGATCCGATTGGGCACACCTGGTTTCCACTGCTTCCGGTTTGTGTTCCGGAAACAATGCGGGATATACCACAACCGTCAATCCAACCAGTAGCTTCGGGAATTTTGCGCTCGGATACTTTGGAAACGTTTATACCCAGCAGTTTGAAATCTGTGCCGGCGACAGCGTATTGATCAATGGAAACTATTACGGAGTAACGACAACCTTGGTAGATAATTACCTGGATATCAATGGCGACGACAG
>CAYRVL010000063.1:5026-8995 GCA_964427665.1 uncultured Fluviicola sp.
GTCTATGATCAGGTGGGACTGGAAGACTGGACGCAGACACTCGTTATTGCTCCCAATCCAACGAATGAACGCATTCAAATATCATTGCAGGAAACACCTATTCTCGAATTTGAACTACGCAATATGGCCGGAGAGATCTTGCCTGTTTCGGTTAGTGCTGTCAATGGCGGCTATGAGATTCGCATGGAACAGTTGCCGCAAGGTGTTTATTTGTTGACTCTACGCACGAACCGCGGCTCAGTAATTCGAAAAATACATAAAGTTTAAGCTGTAAAATGAAAAAGCCATCCCGGAGGATGGCCTAAGTGATAGTGGTGTAGGCGTTTATTCCTACGATCCTCGCAAACATGTGTAAACTGCGAATGTTTGCGAGGATTTTTGCTAACTGAACCTAACTACTTGCTTGCTAAAACATGTACTACAAGTATACGTCAAGTAGGTATACCCGATCAGAAAAATGTCATGAACGCCGGAATTCATGTCATGAACACCCCTAAAACGATGCATGAAACCCGAAGGACTTTCAAAAAAAACTTATTTAACGATTCGGAGATTCTGAAAAATATCCCGGTAGCGTTCTCCAACCGGCACCAATTGACCGTTTTGAAGCTTCAATAAATGATCAGCGAGGTGGATTTCTTGGATGGCATCCTGTTGTACTAAGTGGTTTCTGTGAGTTCGTACGAATCGTTTGGGATCCATCAATTCTTCGATCTTGGTCATCGACATTTGAATGACGAACTTATTGGTGGCTGTGTGCAAATAGCAGTAGCGATCTTCTACTTCCACGTGCAAAACATCGGACAATTTCAACTTCACCAAGGTATCGCGTTTTTTGACGAAGATCGCATCCTGTCCTACTACAGCATCGGTTTCATCACCTTCCAAGGCGTCTTGCTGTTCGTAGAATCGTTCAATGGCCATCTCGATCGCATAGGTCACTTCCAACGGATTAAACGGCTTCATCAGGTAGCTGAATGGTTTGGTCAGTTTGGCGCGTTCAAAAATGCTCCTATCCGAAGAACTAGTGATGAAAATAAACGGTTTTGTTTGCGTGGGAACCGCATTGATCGTTTCTGCGAAAGTGATCCCATCGGGCTGACCATTCAAGTAGATATCCAGAATGACCAGATCCGGTTGCTCATCGAAATAAAGCTTCAAGGCATCCGGCAAGGTTGAGGCAACTCCGGCTAGTTCAAAACCGGAATCTGAAAGTAAAGAAACCATGGCATCGCGCTCAGCGGGCGTGTCTTCAACCAATAGAATCCTTAACTTCTCCATTACCTTTTTTTCGCAAAGTAACCAACATTTTCGTTCCCTTTCCCAATTCTGATGAAATATCCAATGTTCCCCCATTCCGGTTGATCATGGAAATGACTAGTTGCATACCCAATCCTGCACCAATAGTATGTTCGTGCTCTTTGCGATCCAAGCGCTTCGCTTGCAGGAGTTTATCTCGTGTTTCAGCCGACATCCCCATACCTTCATCTTCCCAGGAAAACGTGACCGTATCCGGCGTTTCCTGAATCAAAACGGTCGAAATTTGTCCGCTTTTTTTAGAAAATTTAATGCTATTATCCATGAAATTGCGCAACACCAACTTCAACGATTCCGCATCTACCCAAACACGTGTAGAACGCGGAACCTCATTCACAAAAGACAATCCGTGCTGCGCCAATACGCCTTTGTAATTGTACGCAACCTGCTCAATGATCATGCTCAATCGATGTTCCTCCGGTTTGAAATAACCGCCTTTGGTTTGCAACAAAGACCACTGCAACAGGTTATCCAACAAGTTATAAGTATTCGTTGCGATCACGGTATTCTGTTCCAGTTGCTCACGTGCCGCTTTCATGTCGTTGCTCTCAAGGGTGTTTTCCAAAGAAACCGTACCGGAACGCAGTGCATTTACCGAAGAGCGGAGGTCGTGACCAATGATCGAGAAGAGTTGATCTTTTGTTGCATTCAGCTCATCCAAGGCCACTTTTTGCTCGAAGATCAATTTTGCACGCTTTTGATTGAGCTTATATTGATAATAGCCCATGACCAGAATCACTCCCAAGAATAGCGCTAAGATGATGAATCCGTTCCGTTGAAGATTTCTGATCCTGTTCTCATTTGCCAGTATTGAGATCTCTTCTTGCTTGATCTTCAGCATCAATTGTTTTTCACGTTGACCCGCCTCCCAGATCTTATCCTTGTCGAATTTCTCGTCGGTCAATTCCTTACATTCTTTAAAAAATTTAGCGGATTTCTCGTAATGCTTCCCGTTCAAATACACATTAGCTAAATTGCAGGTACACGTGACCTTTGTGTCGATATCACCGGACTTATTGGCAATGTCGTAAGCTTTTTTGAAATATCCCATTGCAAGCGAATCCCTGTATTGCTCGTAGTACAAACTGGCATAATCGGTATAGAACAATGCCTTGTTCCGGAGCATTTCTTTTGGACTCATTAACTGCTCTGCCAAGCGCATGTATCTTTCCGATTCCTCGAAACGCTTCAAAAAAAAGCTCACCCTTCCCATCGATGCATACAGGTCGTATTTCGAAACATACCTCCATGATTCTTTCGTACTCGTATCCACCAAACTGTATTTATACATCGACTTCTTGTAGTTGCCTAGCATAAATTCCACTTCGCCTAACGAGAACTTAATGAAATTATAATAATCCTTATCCTTACTGATTTTCAAGAACTCCTCTTTCGCTTGTCTGAACAAACCTTTATCAAATAAGGCGAATCCACGTAGAAAATGAAAATCGGAAGTGAAAGCAGGATTCTTGAATACCTCTGAAGTATTTGCTGTATAGTACAAAACGGAATCAGCCTTTTCTTCGATGGCTAAACGAACCACTTTGGAAAGAAAAGTATTGCCAGATGCTTCTGAACTGGTCAGTATTTTTTTATAAACCAACTTTTTCTGTTCACTTACTTGCGCCATGGAAACGCAAGACAGCAAACACAAGATCAAAAAACAGAATATCCGCATGTATCAAAAAATTACCGTTTTACCGTTGATACGACATTTCGGGAAGATACCGGTATTTTATTCAAAACCAAGATCTCGATATTTTCAATAGCACTTAAATCGATGCGCTCCTCGCCGCAAGTACCCAATGCGTTGAATTGAAACACGGTATCGACCGTACAATTCGAATTGTTTGACTCGAGATCAATATAAAAATTGATCACTTCCGCATTGTTCGGATCATAATACTGTTTTACCGCTACTTCCGTAGTTGGATCCAGATTGGATGGAACGGCCACTGTGCAGCTTACCAGCAAACAACCTTCATTTTGCTCAAAGATCGGATCTACGTTTGAAGCATCAGGTAAAACATTTGGTGAAATTTGGCTTATTGCACTGTTCGTACTCACCGGAATTAGATTGATCGGGTTCTCATTTGACATTGTACTAGAATTTTATGGTTAGGCCTCAAATATCATGAAAAAAAACAGCATTCCATGTATAACAAAGTACTAAAGTTTAGCCATTATGCTGCCAGTCGTCATACAGCTTCAGGATTTATGTTGTATTTCCCGTAAGCGCAAGCAGCGCAGGAAACGTGCATGAATGAACTTGGACGCTGATCGGCACTTTTAGAACTTCCAGCTAAATGGCAAATGAAACAGGTGTTTCCCGTTCCTGAAATAGGTATAGGTGTATGAATTGGTGTGTCCGTCCATCATTTTCGACCAGCCATGTCTCTTACCGTTTCGCACCCGAATGCGTTGTGTGTTATCCGCTGAAACGTAGGTTCCGGTAAAAGGAGATCCATTTTGCTCAAAATAAACAGGGATCCAAGACGCTTGCCCCGGTTGATTTCGGACGATCATCGTTGTTTCCGTATTCGTAATTTCCAGTAAGTGCCAGGTGCTATCCGCTTGTTTTTCATGCATCTCCAACCATTGACCACATTGACGGATACGCTTACCGATGGCTGCTTCAGCAATTTCCGATTC
>CAYRVL010000063.1:9095-10466 GCA_964427665.1 uncultured Fluviicola sp.
CCATTCGCTCAAACACACTGTCGCGCAGATCATTTTTGTAAAAACAATGATAAATCGTGTCAGCACGATCCAAAGTCAATCCGAACGCTGCACCTTGCTTTTGTCCTTTTACGAATGTAACTACCTCTACATGCTGAGGCTTGGTGTTTATGGAATCTACTGTTTGATCCGAATAAATAGCAATGATCGCTTGACCTTCCGGGACTCCTTTTACATACGTGATTGCCATTACCTCGTGCCCATCATACTTTTTCCAGTACGTACCCGTTGGCACATCCTTGTTCCAGGATTTGCTGGCGATCACTTTTCCGTTTTGATCGTACCATTTTTCCTGACCGATCCGCCAATCATAAGCGAATTGTGTGGAATGCAACAGTTTTCCGTGTTCGTCGTAATCGTTGGCAGTGCCATATTGGTGACCGTTTTTCCACAGTTCCGTACGCTGTACTTGTCCATTTGGAAATACATAAACACGATCCCCGTGCAGCACGCCATTTTCGCGTGTTTCTACCAGATAAAGTACTGAATCTGTTGCGGACTTTCGGTAATACTTCTTTTGCCCATTGGCATGATCGAATGGACTGTATTTGCGGAAAAACGTGTAGCGAAACAAGGGAATATGTCCCTTCCCACTCGGATGTTCCAAGGCCATGTACCCTTCTATGGCTGTTAACGACGTGGCCACGTACGTGCTGGTAATAAAGTCCCCATCAATACCGTTATTCACCAATCGGAAACCCGATCGCTTCAATTGACTCTGTGCGCTTTTGTGTTCCGGATGAGTCAAGACATCGATTACGGCAACCTGCAAAGCCGTATCCGAAAACAAAAAGGAAGCTGTTCCGAAAATTCCCGGCGTTTCCGTTTGAAACTGATAACGTCGTACATTCAGATTCAGAGAATCTCCTTTGTAAATCAGGATCCACTGATTGCGTTCGGCCAGACTATCAAGAACACGTGTTTGCAACGCATTAAAAAACGGGATTACCCCAGCAACTGCTGTTTGTTGTGCATACACCCGTGCAGCAAGCACCAATACCCCTATTACAAGCAAACGTTTCCAGCCGATCATCAGGCTACAAAGATGCGCAAAATCGAAGAAACACACGTTCAGTCAATGTTTCCTACCAGTCAAATAATACTCAAATCAGTCTGAAAATTTTGGCTTAGATTCGATCAAACTTCCTCGAAATGCTGAAACTAGTTCCATTTTATGTTGTCGCTGTTTTACTGATAGCCTGTACCGAAAACAATGATGCGGCTCCTGCTAAGAAGCCAATTTTACAGGTTAAAAAAGTCGAAAAGCCAGTCAAGCCCAATCCTTCAGCACCTGCAGAGGAGGTTTCAAAGCAACGCATCGAACAACCCAAG